>NZ_JBQLIX010000004.1:0-234646 GCF_052156495.1 Pseudomonas sp. NCHU5216
GAATGAAAGCTTTGGTTTAACCCGACGGCCACGTCGTGGTTCCACTGCTACCAGAACATGCCGGGCATGCCCGGAGCCAGTGTACGTTCAGGCGCGCTAACTCCCTCTTCAGGAGGCCGAACGTAGGCATTGCGCAGGGGGCGAGCGGCATGGATGCCGCGAGAGGCTTGATGGGCCAGGGATGGCCCATGCAAGCCGACCCCGGAGCGATGCCGGAGTGAGGGAAGTCGAGCGTAGAGAGCCGGATGGCGGGGGTGCGTTTCTTTTGCTTACTTTTCTTTGCGTACTTCAAAGAAAAGTGAGTCGCCCGAGGGGGCGAAACCCGGAATATCTGAGAACACCCGAAGCGGCGTCCAGAACACCAACACAGATCAACAAGATCACACACAAATTTGCCAATCCGGCATCAAAGACTGACCGTCCCAAGAACCCGCGAAGCCCCCTCTTGAGCCTGTTTTAAACGCCCCGATGACGACGCAGGTAGTTCTTAGAGGCGCCCGACTCGGGTAGTCTGCTCGCATCGTTTCACACAAGGCCTCGTATGCCCCGCTCCAGCCTTCGCCAATCCTTCCGCCGCCTCTGGGCACTGGACAAGTTCAGCAGTGGCCTGCGGGTGTTCATCGCCCTGACCGGGGCCCTGGCGCTGTGCTGGTGGCAGGACTGGACACATAGCCTGATCCCGCTGTTTCTCGGGGTAATCGCCTGCGCCCTGGCCGAGACCGACGACAGTTGGCAGGGCCGCCTCGGTGCCGTGCTGGTCACCCTGATGTGTTTCAGTGCGGCCGCTTATACGGTGGAGTTCCTCTTCCCCTATCCCTGGCTGTTCGTCATCGCCCTGGCGCTGTCGACCTTCGCGCTGGTGATGCTCGGCGCCCTCGGCGAACGCTTTGCCACCCTCGGCTCGGGCACGCTGATCCTCGCCGTGTACAGCATGATCGGCGTCGAACAGCGTGGCGGGGTCGCCGGTGCCTGGCAGGAGCCCTTGCTGCTGGTGGCCGGCGCTGCCTGGTATGGCCTGCTGTCGGTGATCTGGCAGGGCCTGTTTACCCACCAGCCGGTGCAACTGGCGCTGGCCCGCCTGTTTCGCGAGCTGGGCAAGTACCTCAAGCTCAAGGCTGCGCTGTTCGAGCCACTGCGCCAGCTCGACGTGGAACCCCGGCGCCTGGCCCTGGCGCAGCAGAATGGCCGGGTGGTGTCGGCGCTCAATGCCGCCAAGGAAATCATCCTGCACCGGGTCGGCAATGCCCGCCCCGGGCCCAAGGTCAATCGCTACCTCAAGCTGTACTTCCTCGCCCAGGACATCCACGAGCGCGCCAGTTCCTCGCACTACCCCTACAACGAGCTGGCCGAAGCCTTCTTCCACAGTGACGTGCTGTTCCGCTGCCAACGCCTGCTGCGCCTGCATGGCGAGGCCTGCGAGCGCCTGGCCGGTGCCATCGAGCTGCGCCAACCGTTCGAGTACCGTGAGCTGTGCAGCCAGGCGCTGGAGGATCTGCACGCCTCGCTCGATCACCTGCACCTGCAGAGCAACCCCGCCTGGCGTCACCTGCTGCGCTCGCTCGGCGCCCTGGCCGGCAACCTGGCCAGGCTCGATCAGCTCCTGAGCAATGCCAGCAATCCCGATGCCCTGGCCGAAGAGCAAGACAGCAGCCTGCTCGACCGCGAGCCGCATTCGCTGCGCGAAGTGGTCGAGCGCATCGGCCAGCAGCTCACCCCTACCTCGCTGCTGTTTCGCCACGCCCTGCGCCTGTCCATCGCCCTGGCCACCGGCTACGGCCTGCTGCATCTGATCCACCCGGCGCAGGGCTACTGGATTCTGCTGACCACCCTGTTCGTCTGCCAGCCCAACTACGGCGCCACCCGCCTCAAGCTGGTGCAACGTATCGCCGGCACCCTGCTGGGCCTCGGCCTGGGCTGGGCACTGTTCGACCTGTTCCCCGATCCGCGCGTGCAGGCACTGTTCGCCGTGGTCGCCGGGGTGGTCTTCTTCACCACCCGTACCACCCGCTATACCCTGGCCACGGCTGCCATCACCCTGCTGGTGCTGTTCTGCTTCAACCAGGTCGGCAATGGCTACAGCCTGTTCATCCCACGCCTGGTCGATACCCTGCTCGGCGGTCTGATCGCCGGCCTGGCGGTATTTTTGATCCTGCCGGACTGGCAGGGCCGGCGCCTGGGGCGCATGCTGGCCGGCACCCTGAGCTGCAACAGCGCCTACCTTCGCCAGATCATCACCCAGTACGCCCAGGGCAAGCGCGACGACCTCGGTTATCGCCTGGCCCGGCGTAATGCGCACAACGCCGATGCGGCATTGTCCACCACCCTTGGCAACATGCTGATGGAGCCCGGACATTTCCGTAAGGACGCCGACCTGGGCTTTCGCTTCCTGGTGCTGTCGCACACCCTGCTCAGCTACCTCTCGGCCCTGGGTGCACACCGTGGCGAACGCCTGCCCGAAACCGAGCAGGCCCGCCTGCTGGAGCAGGCCGAACGCATCGCCTGCAGCCTCGACGAGATCGCTGCGTGCCTGCGCGACCAGCGTCCCCTGGCCATCCATAGCGACAGCGAAGAGCACCTGGCCGAGGAACTGGAGCAGATTCCGGAAGAGGCCGACGAGCGCCAACGTCTGGTGCAGACGCAACTGGCTCTGATCAGCCGCCAGCTAGGCCCCCTACGCACCCTGGGCAAGCATCTGCAGAAAGAACGCAATCGGCGCTGAAGCCGAATTTTGGCGCCATTTAGCTGGCACATAGCGTTTTTTCGCTGCACGCTAGCGGCACTGTGCAGCTTTCTGCCAGTATGCAGAGCACGTCAATGATTCGGCCTCATTCCCGATGTCTGCAGCCCGCCCCCCGGCATATCCGACACTGCTATGGTCGTTACTGGTTCTGTGCCTGCTGCTGCCTGACGCCCATGCCATGACCCGTCTGGGCGATGACACCGCGCCCATTGACCTGCAAGCGATCGCCTATTACCTCGAAGATCCACAGGCCAGCCTCAGCCTGGCCGACGTACAGGCCGCCAGCGCGCCCTTCCGCCCGGCCAGCGAACGTCGTGACCTGGGCTTCGGCTACGTACCGGGCGTGATCTGGCTGCGCCTCGAGCTGCAATCCAGTGCTCGCGAATTACGTCACTGGCGCCTGGAACTGAACTACGCCTCGCTGGACGAAGTGCGCCTCTACGATGTCGGCACCGATGGCATACGGCAATCGCGCAGCGGCGATACCGTGCCCTATCCCGAGCGCGCCATCGGCCATCGCTACCCGGTGTTCGAGATCACCCTGCAACCGGGCGAGCAGCGCACCCTCTACCTGCGCATCGACACCCGCGGCAGCATGACGCTCAGCGGCGGGTTGATGTCGGAGCACGACTTCGAGCAGCACAGCCAGAACGGTTATCTGGTACACGCCATCTACTGCGGCGTGCTGATTGCCCTGGCTCTGTACAACCTGCTGTTGTTTCTCGCCCTGCACGAGCGGCCCTTCCTCAACTACGTGCTGTTCATGGCCGTTTTCGCCCTCGCCGTGCTCTCGCTCAACGGCTTCGGCGCACAGTACCTGTGGCCGCACGCCGCGCCCTGGACCAACCGCATGCTGCCCTTCAGCCTGACCCTGGCGGCGCTGCTGGCAGCGGTGTTCGCTCGCAGCTTTCTGGATACGCGCAAATGGCTGCCGCGCTGGGATCGCGTGCTGCAGATACTGTGCGCCGCCACCGTCCTGGCCTGCCTGGCCACCTTGCTGCTGCCCGTACAACGCGCCCTGCAGACCATGTCCCTGACTGGCCTGAGCGTGACCCTGACCCTCTTGCTCACCAGCTTCGTCTGCATCGGCTACCGCGTGCCGGGGGCGCGCCTGTTCGCCCTGGCCTGGCTGATGCTGCTTGGCGGCGCGGTGACCCTGGCACTGCGCAACTTCGCCCTGCTGCCGTCGAACTTCTTCACCCTGTATGCCATGCAGATCGGCTCCGGACTGGAGATGATCCTGCTGTCGTTCGCCCTGGCGGCACGCTTCATCGAGCTCAAACGGCAACGCGAAGCCTCCCTGCAGATGAACGAGCGCAGCCTGGAAAAGCGCGTTTACGAACGCACCCAGGCGCTGGAGAATGCCAACCGACGCCTCAGCGAACTGGCCCTGCTGGATCCGTTGACCGGCCTGGCCAACCGCAACGCCCTGCAGCAGCACCTCGATCAGGCCCTGCAACGCAGCCTGCGCGGCCATGATTTGCTGGCCGTCATGCTGATCGATCTCGATGGCTTCAAGCCCATCAACGACCAGCACGGCCATGCCTTCGGCGACCTGGTGCTGGCCGAGGTCGCCCGGCGCCTGTGCCACTACCTGCGCGAGGTGGATATGCCGGCACGCCTCGGCGGCGACGAGTTCGTCGCCGTCTGCGAGCGCGTGCTGTCGGCCGAAGGCGCGCAGGATCTGGCCAAGCGCTTGCTGGAAGGGCTGGACACACCCATGCATATCGAAGGCCGCACGGTACGCGTCGGCGCCAGCATCGGCATCGCCCTGAGCCATGGCGCGGAAGACGCCACCCGCCTGATCCGCCGCGCCGACAAGGCGATGTACCAGGCCAAGGCCGAGGGCCGCAATCGCGTGTGCCTGTGCCGGGAACAGGCCTGACGGGCTGGACAGCGGCGCGGCGGCCTGGGATAAACGCGGCTTTCCCGCTCGCGACACCGACCATGGACAAGAACCAGCTCCTGCAGCAGGTCTTGCAGCACCTGCAAGCCGACCTCGATCAGGCCCATCAGGCGGCGCTCAGCGCGCATGAAACGGCAACCCACGAAGAGAACGTCGCCGAGAACAAGTACGACACCCTCGGCCTGGAAGCCGCCTACCTGGCCAGCGGCCAGGCGCGCCGCGTCGAAGAACTGCGCCAGACCCTGATCACCTGGCGCCAGCTACGGCCACGCCCCTTCGACGATGCCCAAGGCATCCAGCTGGGCGCATTGATATTGCTGGCCAGCGAAGACGGCCGTGAGCAGTGGCTGTTCCTCGGCCCACAGGGCGCCAGCATGAAGCTGCAGCATGCCGGGCAGAGCATTCAGGTACTGAGCAATGCCACACCGCTGGGGCGCCTGCTCATCGGCAAGCACCCCGGCGACGAAATAAGCCTGTCGCTGGGCCAGCGGCTGCAGGCCTTCGAGATATTGACGGTCGATTGAGGGCGCCTCAAAAAACGTAGGCGACGACTGCATGGATGCAGGAGATAGAGCGAGGCAGGAAGCCAAAGCCGAGGTAGTTTTTTGAGGTGCCCTCGAGCGGAACTATCTGCACCTGGGCGAGGTAATTAACAATGAACCTCACGCTTGGAGAACCCATCATGGAAAAGCCCGTCCACAGCCTGCCCGCGCTGTTCAAGCAGCTCGGCCTGCCTGACGATGCCGCCAGCATCAACGCTTTCATCAGCACCCATTCGCCGCTGCCAGACGCCTGCAAACTGTCGGAGGCGCCGTTCTGGACGCCGGCCCAGGCCGCGCTGCTGCGCGAGGAAATTCTCGAAGACGCCGACTGGGCGCCGGTGGTCGACCAGCTCAACCTGCGCTTGCACGGCTGAGTATGCAGGGTGCGCCTGTCCGTGGTGCGCATAGCGCACCCTACGGATCGCGTCTTGCCCTTGCTCTTGCACGCGATCAGGCCGAGCCCGTCATCTCGCGCCAGGTCAGGTACATGCGCAGGTCGAATTCGACCTGTGCATAGCCCGGCAGCATATGGTCGCAGAGCTTGTAGAAGGCCTTGTTGTGCTCGGCCTCCTTGAGGTGAGCCAGCTCGTGCACCACGATCATCTGCAGGAAGGCCGGCGCTGCATCACGAAACAGCGAGGCAACGCGAATCTCCTTCTTCGCCTTGAGCTTGCCACCCTGCACCCGCGAAATCGCCGTATGCAACCCGAGGGCACGATGGGTGAGATCGAGGCGGTTGTCGTAGAGCACCTTGTCGATGGCCGGCGCGTTCTTCAGGTGTTCCTGCTTGAGTGCCATCACGTAGGCGTACAGCGCCTTGTCGCTCTGCACCTCGTGACGGCCCGGATAGCGCCGCGCCAGGTAGTCGCCCAGAAGATCGTCGGCGATCAACTGGCGCACCTGCTGCTGGATGGCCACGGGGTAGCCCTGAAGGTATTTCAACGAAACGGATCCATGCTGAGGGAACGAGCCTGCAGTGTAACGCGCCTCAATCGGCCGGCACGACCCGCAGCAAACGCCCCTCGGCATTGTCGGTGAGCAGGTAGAGAGCGCCGTCCGGCCCGCTGCGTACGTCACGGATGCGCTCACCCAACTCCTCGAAGAGAATTTCCTCACCGGCCAGCATGCCGTCCTGCACACGGATACGCCGCACGCTGCGTTCGGCCAGGGTGGCGGCGAACAGGTCGCCCTGCCAGGCGGGGAACAGCTCGCCGCGGTAGAGGGTCAGGCTCGCTGGCGCCACCGAGGGCGTCCAGTGCAGCAAGGGCGCACTCAGGCCTGGCAACTCGGTATAGGGGCTGACCCGCGCGCCAGTGTAATCGACGCCGAAGGTCGCCAGCGGCCAGCCATAGTTCTGCCCGGCCTCGATCAGGTTCAACTCGTCGCCGCCGCGCGGGCCGTGCTCATGGCTGTACAACCGTCCACTCTCGGCATCGAAGACGATGCCCTGCACGTTGCGGTGGCCGAGGCTGTAGATCTCCGCCGCCGCGCCTGGCTGGGCCAGCAACGGATTATCCGGCGGCACGCTGCCGTCGCGCTTCAGGCGCACGATCTTGCCCAGGTGATTACCTGGGTTCTGCGCCTGCTCGCGCCAGTCGAAGCCATCGCCCAGGGTCAGCACCAGGCTCTTGTCGGCTAGAAAGGCGATGCGCCCGCCGTAGTGCGCGGCGCCGGCCTTGAGCGGCTGCGCGGTGAACAGCACCTCAAGATCCTGCAGCTCGTCGCCGACCAGACGCGCCCGAGCCAGCCGAGTGTTATTGGCCTCGCTATCACCATGGGCGTAACTCAGGTAGAGCCAGCGGTTGTCCGCATAGTCCGGATCCAGCGCCACCTCCATCAGCCCCGCCTGGGCCGCGATGAAAGCCTCCGGCAGCCCGGCGATAGCATCCTGCGCCAGGCGACCATCGGCCTCGATCAGGCGCAGACGCCCGACCCGCTCGGTGACCAGCATACGCCCGTCCGGCAGGAAGGCCAGCGACCAGGGGTACTCCAGCCCCTCGGTGAGGGTCTCGATACGATAATCCTGGGCCTGCGCCGGAAGGCTGAGCACGAATGCAGCGCCCAGTGCGGTGAGAACGGGTTTCAGCATGGCAGCGACCTTGTCACGGCGAATCGGAATGGGTTGGCTGCGCTGCGTAGTGCGCGCGCCATGCGAGCTGACCGAACAGCAGCGCGCCGGCACTGCCGCAGGCCATCAGCCCCAGAGTGCCCAAGGGCTCGCGGTCGGCGGCGATCAGCGTCGGCATCGGTGCCAGGGCATTGGCCAGGGCCAGCGCCAGCCAGATCGCACTGGCACCTGCCACCAGAAAGATGGCCCAGCGCAGATGGCGCAAGCGTCGCGCCAACCAGAGCGCCAGCGGCAGGGCGATGACAAAGCCGGCACTGGCCAGCAGCGCGAAGGTGGGGGCAAAACCGAGCAGATCCAGGCCGGTGGTACTCAAGCGCACATCGAACGGAACCGGTGCACCCAGCGCCTGCAGGGCAGCGAGGTTGCTTTGCGTCTGAAAGATCGAGGCGAAGCTGCTAGCCAGCAACACGGCAAGGACGAAGGCGTACAGCAGGCGCGGCAGGCTGTGCATGAAAGGCAGTTCCGGAACGACAGTGCCCGGATTATGGCGTAGGCCGCCGCTCGCCACGGCCCGGGTGTTTTACAGGGTTTTACCTAGGGTCTGTTGACGTTTCGGCGCGAACCGCGAGCGAAACGTCAAACAGACCCTAGGATCCGTTGCCGTCTCGCGCACGGCCAGATAAGGATGATTCTCCACTCCATAAGAGACTTTTTATTGACGCCAATAAAGCGACGAATGGTGCTCACGCATTGCCCAGAATTGCCGTTATAAAGCGCGCCACGAGCGCAGCCAGCGCTCGTGACAGGCAGCCCTGCCACCTTCTAGCTCGCGTGTCACCCGCTGGAACGCCAAGTAAGCCGTTACTGACTCCTGGATGAGATGTGCCCCCGGCTGAAGTTTCCTCTTTCAGGAGCTTTGAGCATGATCGAACTTGCCATGTGGAATCTCAGCATTCCAGTCGGCGTACCCGCCACCACCATCGAAACCCGCGTACTGGCCGGTGGCTACCAGGATCACTATTTCCAATCCAAGGATGGCGCCATCTTCTTCTGGTCGCCGGTCAACGGCACCACCACCGAGAGCGCCAAGTACCCGCGCAGCGAGCTGCGTGAAACCCACGCCGACGGTAGCCTGCGCAACTGGACCTACCCCGGCGCCGATCACTTCCTGCGCGCCGCCCTGAGCGTCAGCCAGGTACCGTCCACCGGCAAGATCGTCATTGGCCAGATCCATGCCTACAAGAGCTCGATGCCGCTGCTCAAGCTGGAGTACCAGTACAAGACCAAGACGGCCAGCGGCAATATCGTCGCCAAGGTGCGCCTGACCCCGGATGCCGAAATCCAGACGGTAACCGTGGCCAGCGGCATCCTGCTCAATCAGGCGTTCAGCTATGCGATCAACCTCAAGCCGGACGGCACCCTGGCGATCCAGCTCGACAACAAGAGCTGGAGCACCCACATGGACGCTTCCTGGGCCGCCAAGCCGCTGTACTTCAAGGCCGGCGTCTACACCCAGGACAACACCGGCTACGAGACCGAAGCTGGGGCCGCGCGCTTCGATCAGCTAAGCATCGAGCATCGCGCGCTGGTCAGCAGCGCACCTTGAGGGGCAAAAGGCAGGCATGAAAAAGCCGCGACGCTTGCGCAGTCGCGGCTTTCGGGCGGACGCGGCGGGCACAGGCCCGCCATCGATCAGTTGACCTTGGCGGTCAGCTCGCCCTTGGCGTAACGCTGGAACATGCCTTCCAGGGAGATCGGCTTGATCTTCGAGGCGTTGCCGGCGGTGCCGAAGGCTTCGTAGCGGGCGATGCAGATGTCGCGCATGGCTTCGATGGTCTTGGCGAAGTACTTGCGCGGGTCGAACTCGGCCGGGTTCTGCGCCATGAAACGACGAATGGCGCCAGTGGAAGCCAGACGCAGGTCGGTGTCGATATTGACCTTGCGCACGCCGTGCTTGATGCCTTCGACGATTTCCTCGACCGGCACGCCGTAGGTTTCCTTGATGTCACCGCCGTACTCGTTGATGATCGCCAGCCAGTCCTGCGGCACCGAGCTGGAGCCGTGCATCACCAGGTGGGTGTTGGGGATGCGCTGGTGGATTGCCTTGATGCGCTCGATGGAGAGCACGTCGCCGGTTGGCGGCTTGGTGAACTTGTAGGCGCCGTGGCTGGTACCGATGGCGATGGCCAGGGCATCCACCTGAGTGGCCTTGACGAAGGCCGCCGCTTCTTCCGGATCGGTCAGCAGTTGGCTGTGATCCAGCACGCCTTCGGCGCCGACGCCGTCTTCTTCACCGGCCATGCCGGTTTCAAGGCTACCCAGGCAGCCCAGCTCGCCTTCCACGGACACGCCGCAGGCATGGGCGAAAGCCACGGTCTGCTGGGTGACGCGCACGTTGTAGTCGTAGTCGGCTGGAGTCTTGCCGTCTTCCTTCAGCGAGCCATCCATCATCACCGAGGAAAAACCCAGTTGAATGGAGCGCTGGCACACGTCGGGGCTGGTGCCGTGATCCTGGTGCATGCACACCGGGATATGCGGGAATTCTTCGATCGCGGCAAGGATCAGGTGGCGCAGGAAGGGCGCGCCAGCGTATTTACGGGCACCGGCGGAGGCCTGGACGATGACCGGCGAATCGGTCTTGTCGGCGGCTTCCATGATTGCGCGCATCTGCTCGAGGTTGTTGACGTTGAACGCCGGCACGCCATAGCCGAACTCAGCGGCGTGGTCGAGCATCTGGCGCATGCTGATAAGTGCCATCTTTTGAAGCTCCCGATATGGGTTGTTTGATATGCAAGCCTGCCGCAGGGGCAGGCTCGGTTCAAGCCTGGAAACACAGCCGCAAGCTACAAGCTGCAAGCGACAAGTAGAAGCACGAGCAGCGCTCCACGCTTTTCTTGCAGCTTGAGACTTGGGGCTTGTAGCTGCTCTATTGAGCCTTGCAGCCCCGGCCGATCAGGTCGTCGGTGGCCGTCCAGTACACCAGCCCTTCGTCACCCTTGGTATGGAAGGACAGATTGCCGTCGCTGTACAGCGCGCCGGAGCCGGCCGGCTCCTGGGTCAGGCGATGCACGACATCGTCGCCACCCAGGCGCAGATCCACCTGCTCGCCCTTGCTGTCGGCCAGGCGCCAGAATACCTCGGCCTGGCTGTCACAGACCCAACGGGTCCACTGCTCAGGCGCCGTCTGCTGCTGGCTGCACGCACCCAGCAGCAGCGCCATGGCGGCCAATGCCGCCAGTCTTGCAATCATTCCGTGCTCCTCGTCAGCAACGCTGCTCTGCCGGCTCGCCCGTCGGCTGGCCGCTGTTCTGTTCGATCTGCTGATCGTTCTGCGTGGCCGGGGTTTCGATCTGCGCGGGGCTGAATACCTCACAGGCCGACTCCCGTGCGCCACCGGCACAACCGGCCAGTACCAGGGTGATGCATCCCAACGCTGCTAGCTTGCCCATGACATGACTCCTTGTTCGAGGGTTCAGTTTCAACAGACCACTCGATCACGCCAGGGTTTTATCGAGCAGGGCGAAAGGCACCAGCCCTGCGCCCCATCGATCTTACTGGGCGCGCTGCTCCAGCACCTCGACCGCCGGCAGCACCTTGCCCTCGACGAATTCGAGGAAGGCACCGCCACCGGTGGAAATGTAGGAGATCTTCTCGGCCACGCCGTACTTGTCGATGGCCGCCAGGGTGTCGCCACCACCGGCGATGGAGAACGCTGGGCTCTCGGCGATAGCCATGGCCAGGGCCTGGGTGCCGTTGCCGAACTGGTCGAACTCGAATACGCCGACCGGGCCGTTCCACAGGATGGTCTGCGAGGCCTTGAGCATCTCGGCGAACTGCTTGGCAGTCTGCGGGCCGATGTCGAGGATCATGTCATCCTCGGCCACATCGGCGACGGCCTTGACCGTGGCCTCGGCGTCTTCGGCGAAGGCCTTGGCCACCACCACGTCCACCGGCAGCGGCACCGCCACCTTGGCGGCGATGGCCTTGGCGGTCTCGACCAGATCGGCCTCGTACAGCGACTTGCCCACCGGCAGACCGGCAGCGGCGAGGAAGGTGTTGGCGATGCCGCCGCCGACGATCAGCGAGTCGCAGATCTCGGCCAGGGAGTTGAGCACGTCCAGCTTGGTCGACACCTTGGAGCCAGCGACGATGGCCAGCATCGGCCGGTTCGGCTTGTCCAGGGCCTTGCCCAGGGCATCCAGTTCAGCGGCCAGCAGCGGGCCGGCGCAGGCCACCTTGGCGAACTTGGCCACGCCATGGGTCGAGCCCTGAGCACGGTGGGCGGTGCCGAAGGCGTCCATGACGAACACATCGCACAGCGCGGCGTACTGCTGAGCCAGGTCGTCGCTGTTCTTCTTCTCGCCCTTGTTGAAGCGCACGTTCTCCAGCAGCACCAATTCGCCGGCCTTGACCTCGACACCGCCGAGGTAGTCCTTGACCAGCGGCACGTCGCGGCCGAGGGCCTTGCTCAGGTAGGCCGCCACCGGCGCCAGGCTGTCTTCCTCGCTGTACACGCCCTCTTCCGGGCGCCCCAGGTGCGAGCAGACCAGCACCGCAGCGCCTTTTTCCAGCGCCAGCTTGATGGTCGGCAACGAGGCGAGGATGCGCGCGTCGCTCTTGACCACACCGTCCTTCACCGGAACGTTGAGGTCTTCGCGGATCAGCACGCGCTTACCGGCGAGGTCGAGATCGGTCATCTTCAGAACGGTCATAGATTCAGTCCTTCAAGGGGCTGGATTGGCTTTGAGTAAAAAGTGTTCGGCGACATCGAGCATGCGGTTGGCGAAGCCCCATTCGTTGTCGAACCAGGCCAGCAGATTGACCAGGCGCGGGCCGGACACGCGGGTCTGGCTGCCGTCGACGATGGCCGAGTGCGGGTCGTGGTTGAAGTCGCAACTGGCGTGCGGCAGCTCGGTGTAGGCCAGCAGGCCCTTGAGTGGCCCGCTTTGCGCCGCCTGGCGCAGCACCTGATTGATCTCGGCGGCACTGGTGTCACGCGCGGTCTGCAGGGTGATGTCCAGGCACGAGACGTTGACCGTCGGCACGCGAATGGCCTTGGCCTGGATGCGCCCGGCCAGCTCCGGCAGCAGGCGTTCGATACCACGGGCCAGGCCGGTGGACACCGGAATCACCGACTGGAAGGCCGAACGCGTGCGGCGCAGGTCTTCGTGGTGGTAGGCATCGATCACGGGCTGGTCGTTCATCGCCGAGTGGATGGTGGTAATGGAGACGTATTCCAGACCCACCAGCTCATCGAGAAGTTTCAGCAGCGGCACGCCACAGTTGGTGGTACATGACGCATTCGACACCAGGCGCTCGGCACCGCTCAGGCAATCCTGGTTGACGCCGTAGACGATGGTGGCGTCGATATCCGCCTCGCTGGCCATCGGCTGCGACAGCAATACGCGCGGCGCACCGGCGGCGATGAAACGCTCGGCCTCGGCACGCGTGGTGTACTGCCCGGAGCATTCCAGCAACAGGTCGATATTCAGCGCCGCCCAGTCGATGGCCTCCGGCTCGCTCTGACGCAGCACCTTCACGCAGTCGCCATTGATGTGCAGGCAGTCACCGTCGACCTTCACCTCACCCGGGAAGCGCCCGTGAGTGGAGTCGAAGCGGGTCAGGTATTCGACGCTGGCCTGGTCGGCCAGATCGTTGAGCGCGACGATTTCCAGGCTCGCCCCGGCGCCGCGCTCGTGCAAAGCACGCAGCACGCAGCGGCCAATGCGGCCGTAGCCATTGAGGGCAACGCGATAAGGGCGTCGGGGCATAGCTGCAAGCCGCAAGCTTCAAGCTACAAGTAACAGCCGCAGGCAGAGCACATTCCTGCTTGCGGCTTGCAGCTTGGCGCTGGCGTCAGTCCTCCAGCAGATCTTCGGCGGTGGCGACGACGTTGTCGACGGTGAAGCCGAACTCCTCGAACAGCGCGGCAGCCGGCGCCGACTCACCGAAGGTGGTCATGCCGATGATGCGCCCTTCCAGGCCAACGTACTTGTACCAGTAGTCGGCATGGGAGGCTTCGATGGCGATGCGCGCGCCCACTTCCAGCGGCAGCACGGCCTGCTTGTAGGCGGCGTCCTGCTGGTCAAACACGCTGGTGGACGGCATGGACACCACGCGCACCTTGCGCCCCTTCTCTTCCAGCTTGGCCGCTGCCTGCATGGCCAGGCCGACTTCCGAGCCGGTAGCAATCAGGATCAGTTCCGGCTCGCCGGCGCTGTCCTTGAGCACGTAGCCACCACGGGCCACGTCGGCCAGTTGTTGGGCGTCGCGGCTCTGGTGCGGCAGGTTCTGGCGGCTGAACACCAGGGCGCTGGGGCCGTCGGCACGCTCGATGGCATGCTTCCAGGCCACGGCCGATTCCACGGCGTCGCAGGGGCGCCAGGTGTCGAGGTTCGGCGTACCACGCAGGCTGGCCAGTTGCTCGATCGGCTGGTGGGTCGGGCCGTCTTCGCCGAGGCCGATGGAGTCGTGGGTGAACACGTAGAGCACGCGCTGCTTCATCAGCGCCGACATGCGCACGGCGTTACGGGCGTATTCCATGAAGATCAGGAAGGTGGCGCCGTAGGGCACGAAACCGCCGTGCAGGGCGATGCCGTTCATGATGGCGCTCATGCCGAACTCGCGCACGCCGTAGAACAGGTAGTTACCGGCAGCGTCGGCTTCCGAAACGCCCTTGCAGCCCTTCCACAGGGTCAGGTTGGAGCCTGCCAGGTCGGCCGAACCGCCGAGGAATTCTGGAAGCAGCGGGCCAAAGGCGTTGAGGGTGTTCTGGCTGGCCTTGCGGCTGGCGATGGTCTCGCCCTTCTCGGCCACTTCACGCACGTAGGCGGCGGCTTTCTCGGCGAAATCGGCCGGCAGTTCGCCAGCGATGCGGCGCTTGAACTCGGCGGCCAGCTCGGGGAAGGCAGCGGCGTAAGCGGCAAACTTGTCGTTCCAGGCGGCTTCGGCAGCAGCGCCGGCGGCCTTGGCATCCCACTCGGCGTAGATCTCGGCGGGAACCTCGAACGGGCCATGGTTCCAGCCCAAGGCGGCGCGGGTCAGAGCGATCTCGTCGTTGCCCAACGGCGCGCCGTGGCACTCTTCCTTGCCCTGCTTGTTCGGCGAACCGAAGCCGATGGTGGTCTTGCAGCAGATCAGGGTGGGCTGATCCAGGCTCTTGCGCGCGGTTTCGATGGCGATCTTGATCTCTTCGGCGTCGTGCCCGTCGACATTGCGGATCACCTGCCAGCCATAGGCCTCGAAGCGCTGTGGGGTGTCGTCGGTGAACCAGCCCTCGACCTCGCCGTCGATGGAGATGCCGTTGTCGTCGTAGAAGGCGATCAGCTTGCCCAGGCCCAGGGTGCCGGCCAGGGAGCAGACCTCATGGCTGATGCCCTCCATCATGCAGCCATCGCCGAGGAACACGTAGGTGTTGTGGTCGACGATGTTGTGGCCTTCACGGTTGAACTGCGCGCCCAGCACCTTCTCGGCGATGGCGAAGCCAACGGCGTTGGCGATGCCCTGACCGAGTGGGCCGGTAGTGGTCTCCACGCCTGGGGTGTAGCCGTATTCCGGGTGGCCCGGGGTCTTGCTGTGCAGTTGACGGAAGTTCTTCAGGTCGTCGATGGACAGGTCGTAACCGGTCAGGTGCAGCAGCGAATAGATCAGCATCGAACCATGACCGTTGGACAGCACGAAGCGGTCACGGTCGGCGAAGCTCGGGTTGCTCGGGTTGTGCTTGAAGTAGTCGCGCCACAGCACCTCGGCGATGTCCGCCATGCCCATGGGGGCACCGGGGTGGCCGCTGTTGGCTTTCTGCACGGCATCCATGCTGAGGGCACGAATGGCATTGGCTCGCTCACGACGGCTGGGCATCGCTTAAATCTCCTACGGGGGCTGCTTCACGAATGAAGGGGGCGAAAAAAGATCGCCATTTTCGCCCAGCCGGCCCCCATGGAGCAATGACAGATAGTCGCAGAAGGTGAATCAACCGGCTTGCTCGCTCAATACGCTCACTGCCGGGCTCGCCGGATTGCCCAGGCAAGGCGCCCGGAACAGCTCACCGTGCCAGACCCCGGCCAGGGTACGGCTGAACACCAACGACCAGACCGCCGCAAGCTGTACCGCCAGCACCAGGCCGATCAGCCCGAACATGGCCAGCCCGGTCAGGTGCTGCAGCTCGAAGGTGGCCAGGGTGAACACGCCCAGAGGGAAGATGAAGCCCCACCAGCCCAGGTTGAACGGCATGTTGTCGCGAATGTAGTGACGGGTGAACAGAATGGCGATCACCAACCACCACAATCCTGCCCCCCATAGCGCCAGGCCGCCGACCAGGCCGAAACCCTCAGCCAGTTCGGCGGCACCGGCCAAGTGGGTGCCGGCGAAGGCAGCCGGCGCCGCCTGGCCCAGACTCAGCAGGCCCAAACAGCCGGTGGCCACGGGCCCCAGCGGCAGCCAACTGGTGGCGGCGAAATCGGTATCCGGCAGCTTGTGCAGGGCCAGACGCAGCAGCACCAGAGCGATCAAGGGGAAGGCCAGCGACAGCGACAGCCCCCAGAGCACGAAGCCGGTAACCAGCAACTGCCGCGCGGCCTCGACGGGCAGATGGGGCGCCAGGGCACCGGCCGTGCTGGCGGCCACCTCCGGCGCAACGATGGGCAGCAGCCAGACGGCAGTGAGTTTTTCCAGCGCATGATCCTGCCGAGTGAACATCAGATAAGGCACCAGCAGTGCGCCGAGCAGCGACAACGCCGCATCCAGCCACCACAGCAGATGGGCCAGCGCGTAGACACCCTCGCCCCAGCGCGGCGCCGCGAACAGCAGCAGCCCCTTGAGCAGCACCGCCAGCCCCATGGGAATGGCGCCGAGGAACATCGACTGCACCGGATGCAGCAGCATGGGCCACAGGGTGTCGCGAAACAGCACCAGGCGCATCACGAACAGCAGACTGAACAGGGCGAATTGCAACACACCGAACAACCACAAGCCCTCGGCCAGCATGAACAGCCCCGGTAACTGCCAGGGCAAGTGAGCGATGACCAGCGCCAGCACACCCGTGCCCATGGTCGCGGCGAACCAGTTGGGCGTGAAGTGACGGATGAAGGCCAATGGCTCTGGCAAACGACTGAAAGGGCGCGGCATGGTCGGGTGATCCGTGGCATGGATGACGCGCACAGGTTAAGAAGCGCCTTGCCATATTTAAAATACATATTCAGCATCCAAAACATGCCTTTCATTTATACAAGAGCACCATGAACCTTCATCACCTCAAGGTCTTTCTCGCCGTGGCCGAAGCCGGCAGCATCAGCGCCGGCGCCGAGCGTCTGCACATCAGCCAGCCAGCGGTGACGCGGGAGATTCGCGACCTCGAAGCCAGCCTCGACCTGCGCCTGTTCGACCGCCTGCCGCGCGGCGTGCAACTGACCGAAGGCGGCCTGCGCCTGCTGGACTACGCACAACGCATCTTCACTCTGGAAAGCGCCGCCGAGCGCGACCTGCGCAACTTCGCCCAGGTGGAGCAAGGCGAGCTGAACCTGGGCGCCAGCGCCACCCTCGGCGCCTACTTGCTGCCGCCCTTGATCAGCCGCTTTCGCCGCGAGCACCCGCACATCTTCATCAGCCTGGAGGTGAGCAACACCGACGTGGTGACCCGACAACTGGACGAGGGCCGCATCAGCCTCGGCTTCGTCGAAGGCCCCTTCGCCCGCGACGCCTACGCCCACCGCCTGCTGGCCCGCGATGCCCTGCTGCCGGTGGTGGGCCCGAGCCACCCGCTGGCCCGCCACCAGCGACTCGACGCCGTCCAGTTGCAGGCCTACCCGCTGTATATGCGCGAACCCGGCTCAGGGGCGCGCAACAGCATCGAGCAGGCCTACCGCGACCATGGCCTGGAACCTCGCGCCGGCATGGCCATCGGCAGCACCGAGACGCTCAAACGCCTGCTGGCCGACGGCCAGGGCATCGCCTGGCTGTCACAGCGGGTGGTGGAGCGCGAACTGGCCAGCGGCGAGTTGCATCACCTGCCGGTGCAGGACTTGCAGATCGAGCGCGAGCTGCATGTGCTGTGGCGCCAGGGCGCCAGCCTCAGCCCCGCACCCGCAGCTTTCCTGGCGTTGAGCGAGACGGCAGAGCAAACGCCCCCAGCCTGATGGCAATGACCACCTACCAGACACTCAATCAGCCAAACGTATTACCATCGCAGCACCCGATGAATGGCAGAGGCAAGGCAGCCTGATGACCCTCAACCCCAAGTCGCGTGAACGCAAAGCCAAGGCCTCGGCATGAACAGCGCCCAGCTCTTTGTAGCGAGCTTGCTCGCGATCAGCCACCGCGCCAAAGCATCACGCGCCAGCTCACACCTACCGACCTGGCACCTGTTGCAAGAGGTTCATGCATGACCCCGCAGCATCTGGCGCAACTGCTGCGCGAAGGCGAAGGGCTGACGGTCGAGTTCAAGCGCGCCCGCCAGGGGCTCAACCGCGATATCTACGAAACCATCTGCGCCTTTCTCAACCAGCGCGGCGGCACCCTGGTGCTGGGGGCGGCGGACGACGGCACGGTTACGGGCATAGCACCCGAGGCGCTGGCGCAGATGCGCAAGGATCTGGCCAACACCCTGCACAACCCGCAGAAGATCAACCCGCCCATGCCCCTGGTGCCCGAGCCGGTGGAACTGGACGGGCAGACCCTGCTGGTGCTCAGCGTGCCAGAAAGCTCCCAGGTGCATAGCTGCAACAACCGCATATTCAGCCGCAACGAAGACGGCGATTTCGACATCACCGGCCATGGGCAACTGTTGGCCGAGCTATATTTGCGCAAGCAGGTGGGCTACAGCGAGAACCGCATCTTCCCGCATATCCGCATGAGTGACCTGCGCAGCGACCTGATCGAGCGGGTACGGCGCAACGTGCGCTTGCAGCGCTCAGCGCATCCCTGGGCCGAGCTGGACGATCTGGAGCTGCTGAAAAGCGCTCGCCTGTACCAACGCGATTACCAGACCGGTGCCGAAGGTGTGTCGATGGCCGGCGCTCTGCTGTTCGGCCAGGACGACGTAGTGCTGGGCGTGGTGCCACACCATCGCACCGACGCCATCGTGCGTGTGCATGACCTCGACCGTTACGACGACCGCGACGACATCCGCACCAACCTGCTGGAAAGCTACGACCGGCTGATGGCCTTCGTGAGTCGGCACATTGCCGATCCCTTTCACCTGCAGGGCAATCAGCGCATCAGCCTGCGCGACCTGATCTTTCGCGAGGTGGTCGCCAATCTGCTGATCCACCGCGAGTACCTCAACCCCTTCCCGGCCAAGCTGATCATCCAGGGGGATCGAGTCATCACCGAAAACAGCAATAACCCACACGGCCTGGGCCTGCTGCGCCCCGATGATTTCGCCCCGTCGCCGAAGAATCCGGCCATCGCCCGCGTATTCCGTGAGATGCAATGGGCCGAGGAACTGGGCTCCGGCGTGCGCAACCTATTCAAGTTCGCCCGAGCCTTCGGCGGGCAGGATCCGGTTCTGCTTGAGGAGTCTATCTTCCGCGTAACGCTGATGCTGCCGCCCGGCCCACAGACCAGCACGCCAGCAGCGCGGGCAGGGTCAGGGGCAGAGTCGCGGGCAGAGTCAGGGGCAGAGTCGCCGCAACGACGCCTGCTCGTCGCTCTGAGCGCTACACCACTGAGCAAGGCCGAGCTGGCGCGGCAACTGGGCCAGGCAACGGTGAGCGGCGCGCTCAATCGCCTCGTGCGCCGCCTGCTCGACGCCGGGCTGATCGAGTACACCCTGCCTGCCAAGCCCAACAGCCGTTTGCAACAATATCGTCTGACCGCTGCCGGTCAGGCACATCTGAATCAGCAGGACTGAAGCCCCCTGCGCTTCGACGATTTGCGGCCTTCATTACCTGCTACCGCCCAGAGAACCGTAACGAGCGCCAGGAAACCTGGCACGAGACGAACAACCCCGAGGGTCGCTGGCGCAAGTACAGCCTCGAGCAACTGCTGGTCCGCGACAAGCACAGCCTCGACACCTTCTGGCTCAAGGACAAGTCGCTCGCCGATCTGGAGAACCTGCCGGAACCCGATGACCTGGCTGAGGAGATCATCGAAAACATAGAAGCCGGTCTGAACAGCTTCCGCGAGATTCTCAAGGGCCTCGCCTGACCCCGCCTACAACACGAAGGCCAATATCAAAACTTTTTGATATTGGCCTTGCTGTATGAAAAATGACCGACTAGACTGCGGCGCATGAACCTGCACGCACCCGAGTTGGCATTCGACCCCTGCGACACGCTCGCCGCCCTGTGCAAGGCCGGCGGCGATCCGCTGCGCCTGAACGTGCTGCGCGTGCTGAGCAACGATTCGTTCGGCGTGCTGGAACTGGCTCAGATCTTCGCCATGGGCCAGTCGGGCATGAGCCATCACCTCAAGGTGCTGGCCCAGGCCGGCCTGGTGGCCACCCGCCGTGAAGGCAACGCCATCTTCTATCGCCGCGCTCTGCCCCTCGGTGTGCTGCATGCAGCGCTGCTGGAAGAGATCGACGGCCTGCCGCTGGCCGAAGCCCTGCAGGCGCGCATCGCCGCCGTGCATCGCCAGCGCGCGGCAGTCAGCCGCGACTTCTTCGCCCGTATCGCCGATAACTTCCAGGCTCAGCAGGATCTGATCGCCGGCCTGCCGCAGTACCGCGACAGCCTGCTCACCCTGCTCGACGCCCTGCACCTGCCGGCTTCGGCCAGTGCCCTGGAAATCGGCCCTGGCGATGGCGCCTTTCTGCCCGAGCTGGCCCGCCGCTTCGCCCGCGTCACGGCGCTGGACAACAGCGAGGCGATGCTCGAGCTGACGCGCCAACGCTGCCAGGCCGAGGGCCTGGATAACGTCGAGCTGCGCCTGGCCGATGCCCTCGACGAGACGCAGCCGAGCCGCGCCGACTGCGTGGTGCTGAACATGGTGCTGCACCATTTCGCCACCCCGGCCGAAGCCTTCCGGCAACTGGCGCGGCACGTCGAACCCGGCGGCAGCCTGCTGATCAGCGAGCTGTGCAGCCACGACCAGAGCTGGGCGCGCGAGGCCTGCGGCGATCTTTGGCTAGGCTTCGAGCAAGACGACCTGTCGCGCTGGGCCAGCGCCGCCGGGCTGATCCCCGGGGAAAGTCTCTATATCGGTCTGAAGAACGGTTTTCAGATTCAGTTACGGCACTTCGCCCAGCCCGGCGAGCGAAGCGCTCCACGTTACGGCACACAAGGAACCCACCCATGAGCGAATACTCCCTGTTCACCTCCGAGTCCGTGTCCGAAGGGCATCCGGACAAGATCGCCGACCAGATTTCCGATGCCGTGCTCGACGCCATCATCACCCAGGACAAGCACGCCCGCGTGGCCGTGGAAACCCTGGTCAAGACCGGTGTGGCCATCGTCGCCGGCGAGGTGACCACCAGCGCCTGGGTCGACCTGGAGCAGATCGTCCGCGACGTGATCAACGACATCGGCTACACCAGCAGCGACGTCGGCTTCGACGGCGCCA
Source organism: Pseudomonas sp. NCHU5216 (assembly GCF_052156495.1). Lineage (NCBI taxonomy): Bacteria > Pseudomonadati > Pseudomonadota > Gammaproteobacteria > Pseudomonadales > Pseudomonadaceae > Pseudomonas > Pseudomonas sp. NCHU5216. The sequence goes on from NZ_JBQLIX010000004.1 coordinate 20,754, forward strand.
CCTGCGGCGTGATCAACATCATCGGCAAGCAGTCGGTGGACATCGCCCAGGGCGTCGACCGCTCCAAGCCGGAAGACCAGGGCGCCGGTGACCAGGGCCTGATGTTCGGCTACGCCAGCAATGAAACCGACGTGCTGATGCCAGCACCGATCCGCTTCTCCCACGCCCTGGTCGAGCGCCAGGCCGAGGCGCGCAAGTCCGGCCTGCTGCCGTGGCTGCGCCCGGACGCCAAATCCCAGGTCACCTGCCGCTACGAAAACGGCAAGGTCGCCGGCATCGACGCCGTGGTGCTGTCCACCCAGCACAACCCGGACGTGTCGCTGAAAGACCTGCGTGAAGCGGTGATGGAGCTGATCATCAAGCACAGCCTGCCGGCCGAACTGCTGCACAAGGACACCCAGTTCCACATCAACCCCACCGGCAACTTCGTCATCGGCGGCCCGGTGGGCGACTGCGGCCTGACCGGGCGCAAGATCATCGTCGACAGCTACGGCGGCATGGCCCGTCACGGCGGCGGCGCTTTCTCCGGCAAGGATCCGTCCAAGGTCGACCGCAGCGCCGCTTACGCCGGCCGTTACGTGGCCAAGAACATCGTCGCCGCCGGCCTGGCCGAGCGCTGCGAGATTCAGGTGTCCTACGCCATCGGCGTGGCCCAGCCCACCTCCATCTCGATCAACACCTTCGGTACCCACAAGATCGCCGAAGACAAGATCATCGCCCTGGTGCGCGAGGTGTTCGACCTGCGCCCCTACGCCATCACCAAGATGCTCGACCTGCTGCATCCGATGTACCGCGACACCGCCGCCTATGGCCACTTCGGCCGCACCCCGGTGCAGAAGACCGTCGGCGACGACAGCTTCACCAACTTCACCTGGGAGAAGACCGACAAGGTCGAAGCCCTGCGCACCGCAGCCGGCCTCTGACCGCTGCGCCTGAAAAAAGCCCCGCCAGCGTGAGCTGTGCGGGTTTTTTCATTGCCTGCCATTTGACATAGGCAGCGCTAAAGACGACTCTCAACGCAATTTAATTATTTTGCGTTTCAAATCATGAGAAAAGTCTCGACGCCCGATACAGAACGCCTCTGGCTGGAAAACCCTGGCGCAATCGTCGAAGCGATGAGCCAATTCAAGGCCGTAGACGCAAAAGGTCGCTATCTGCATTGGGAAGATTTCAAACGCCGAGTGCCAGCAGGAACAGACCCACAAATAGCCTGGGTAGCCGTCAAAACAGCAAGGGAAGGGATGCTGCGCGATCTGGAACTGCATGCAGAAAACGGCGCGCCTTTTCGCTACTGCATCCCCGACTCCCTGGAAGGCGTACTGCACCTTATCGACCGCCTATGTGCACCGCTGTTGAACGAGCACGACAGCACGCTCGTCAGCCAGACCGAACGCAACCGTTATCTGGTCGACTCCTTGATGATGGAAGAGGCCATTTCCAGCGCACAATTGGAAGGCGCGGCGACCACCCGCAAGGTTGCCAAGGCGATGCTGGAGAGCGAACGGCCACCACGCAGCGAAGACGAGCGCATGATCTTCAACAACTTCCTGCTGATGAAGGAAGCCAAGAGACGCCGCCAGGACGAGCTATCGCTCGAACTGATCTGCCATTTTCATGCCCTGGCCACCGACGCGACGGAGAACCCCAACGTGGAGCCGGGCCAGCTCAGGCAAAACGACGACATCATCGTTCAAGGCCGTGACGGCGAAGTCGTGCACCAACCGCCGGCATTCGAGCAACTCCCCTATCGCCTGGAAATGCTCTGCCAGTTCGCCAACACTGCGCACGACGGCCAGCAGGGTAGAAGCTTCATCCATCCTGCGATCAAGGCGATCATCCTGCATTTCATGCTGGGCTATGAACACCCCTTTGCCGACGGCAATGGCCGCACCGCTCGAGCCTTGTTCTACTGGTTCATGCTCAAGCAGGACTACTGGCCGTTCGAGTACATCTCCATCAGCGCGCTCCTCAAAGAAGCCCCCATTCAGTACGGCGAAGCTTACTTGTTCAGCGAAACCGACGATTTCGACCTGACGTACTTCATCGTTTATCAAGCCGGGATCATTCGCCGGGCCGTAAATCAATTCCTCGATTACCTCCAGCAGAAGAAGCGAGAATATTTCGAGACCATGGCCTGGCTCGACGAGAGCGGTATCGGCAAGCGCCTCAACTACCGTCAAGGCCAGTTGCTGCGCAAGATTTTGAAGAGCCCAGGCAGGTTGTTCACGGTCAAGGAAGTGAAGAACAGCTTCGGCGTTACCGAGAACACCGCACGCGCCGACCTTCAGCTCCTGACGAAGATGAAGGCCCTGGCCGCCACTCAGGAGGGCAAGACGGTGCATTACGTCGCTCGTGCAGATGCGGCAGAACAACTCAAGCAATAGAGCGGCAGACTTTCGTCTAGACTCACCTCACCACTCTCGGAGCAAGGATGCTCACAATGAAACCCTGGCTGCTTCTTTTCTGCCCCCTCCTCGCCCAAGCCGCCCCCTGCCCCGACTGGCCTGAAGCCAGGGCCGCCACCGAGCTGGCCGCGCTGCAAAACCAGATCGCCTCCTGGGACGACGCCTATCACAATCACGCCCGCAGCCCAGTGGCCGATGAGCTGTACGACCAGGCGCTTGCTCGTCTGAGCGACTGGCAGAGCTGCTTTGGCGCCCCTCAGCAGGATCCCGCCAGCGCCCTGACCGGCGCCGTTACCGAACTGGCCCACCCCTTCGCCCAGACCGGCTTGCGCAAGCTCGACGAGGCCGCCGTCGCGCAGTGGATCGCTGACCGCGACGACCTGTGGATCCAGCCCAAGGTCGATGGCGTCGCTGTCACCCTGGTCTACCTGCAAGGCCGCCTACAGCAGGCCATCAGCCGTGGTGATGGGCACAGCGGGCAGGACTGGACGCCCCGCGTGCGGCAGTTGCCGGCCATACCCGACACCCTGCCACAAGCGCTGGATGCCACCTTGCAGGGCGAGCTTTACTGGCGCCTGGACGGCCACCAACAGGCACGTGACGGCAGCGCGGGGGCACGCGGCAAGGTCGCCGGCCTGATGGCACGGCAAAGCATCGCCCCTGACGAAGCCGCCCAGGTCGGCCTGTTCGTCTGGGACTGGCCGGACGGCCCGCCAGACATGCCACAGCGCCTGGCCGGCCTGCAGCGTCTCGGCTTCACCGACAGCGACCGCTACACCCAGCCCCTTGCCGACATGGCACAGGCCAGGCGCTGGCGCCAGCATTGGTATCGCAGCGCCCTGCCCTTCGCCAGCGATGGCGTGGTGCTGCGCCAGGGCCAGCGGCCGAGCGGTCAGCGCTGGCAGGCTGCACCACCGCACTGGGCGGTGGCCTGGAAATACCCGGTCAGCCAGGCCCTGGCCGTGGTGCAGAAGGTGCATTTCAACATCGGTCGCAGCGGGCGCATCAGCCCGGTGCTGGAATTGCAGCCGGTGCAGCTCGACGATCGGCGCATCAGCCGCGTCGCCGTCGGCTCGCTGCAGCGCTGGCAGGATCTGGACATCCGACCCGGTGACCAGGTGGCCATCCGCCTCTCCGGGCTGACCATTCCTCAGCTCGAGGAGGTGATCTGGCGCAGCCAGCAGCGTGCCGATGTGCAGGTACCGCGCGCCGAGTCCTATCACGCGCTCAGTTGCTGGCGCAGCAGCCCGCAGTGCCAGCAGCAGTTCCTGGCGCGCCTGGCCTGGCTGAGCGGCAAGCACGGCCTGGACATGAGTGGCGTCGGCCCTGGCACCTGGAGCGGCCTACCGATGCATGGCCTGCTGGACTGGCTGGGCTTCGATGCCAGCCAGCTCCAGGCACTGCCCGGCATCGGCGCAAGACGCGCCGCGCAGTTGCAGGCGACCTTCCAGCAGGCCAAGGACAAATCCCTGTGGCAATGGTTGAGCGCCCTCGGCGCACCGCCGGGCTTCGACAGTGACCCTCACGCCGACTGGCCCAGCCTGCTGGCTCGCAGCCGTGACGACTGGCTGCGCCTACCGGGCGTGGGGCACAAGCGTGCAGATCAGTTGCGGGCGTTCTTCGCCCACCCGGAAGTGCAGCGCCTGGGGGCGCAACTGCAGCGTGCCGGAGTGGCCGCTTTCCAGACGAACCACGCGCTCGAATCAGGCTCCAGAGCCGCCGCTTCGGCCGAACCTCAGGCAGTGCTGGGGGTCACCTCCCAATAGGCACTCACGAGGAACTACCATGATCCGTCAAGCCACAGTGCTCGGCCTGCTGCTCGCCGCCGGGCTGAACGCCACCCCCGTATTCACCGCCCAGGCCGAGTTCGACTGCGCCAGCAAACGCCAGGTACTGCAGGACAAACTCGCTGCCGCCGAGCAGCGTGGCGATAAACAGGCCCTGGACGGGCTGCGCCGGGCCCTGGGCAATGTCGATGCCTATTGCGACGACGTTTCCCTGCATCGCCAGCGCCTGGCCAGCGTGGAAGAAGCCCGCCAGGCCGTACAGGAACATGAGCAGGCATTACGTGAGGCCCTGGGCGAAGGCGACCAGGAGAAGATCGCCCAACGTCAGGCCGAGCTGGCCGAAGCACGCGCCGAACTGCAGCAGGCGCAGGCCGAAGCGGAGGCAGAGGTCGATCAATAGGCGCGGAAGGCCTTGTGGCAGGCTTCGCAGCTATCCTCGACACGCTGCATGGCCGGCTCCAGCGTCGAACGCCGCAGTGGCGTGGAAGTGGTGGCCTGCACCAGCGCAGCGGTAGCCGCCTCGAGATCACGGGCCATTTCCTGGAAGCGTGCCTGGCGCTGCCATACCTCATCGGTGGCCTTGCTGCGCTCGTCGTCACGCACCTGAGGGAAGTGCTGCCAGGGCTCGTGTGACAGCTTGTCCAGCTCTGCCGCACCGGAGATGAAGGCAGCCTCGTCATAGGGAACGCGGCCACGCAACATGCCGCCCAGATCTTCGCTGACCTTGAGCATCTGCTTGAACAAGGCCTGGCGCTTGCCCAGCGGCGAATCAGGGTCGACACCACCGCAAGCCGCCAAAATCAGGCAGGCACAGGCGAGCAGCAACAGTTTCTTCAGCGTCATCGACACGACTTCCTGGCGACATGGGGGCGCCAGTATCGCCAGTTGAAGAAAGCAGGCCAAGCATGCAAATGTCGCAGAAGCGTTCAGATCCTTTCGCTGTCAGCCTGGATTCAGCCAGGCTGGCAGTCGCTGCGCAATCAGGCCGACACCACGAACAGCGCGACGATCACGCCCATGCCGGCGAACCAGACCAGCGAGCGCAGCACGCCCCAGCCGGCCAGGTAGCAGAGCAGATACAGCACACGGCTGGCGATGAAGGCGACAGCCAACTGATCGAGCAGCCCTTGCTCGGCGCCACCGGCCAGGTGGGCGATGATCACCGCAGCAGCAAAGGCCGGAGTGACCTCGAAGCCGTTGTGCTGGGCGTTGTCGGCCCGCTTGCGCCAGCCCTCCAGGCCACCGAGAAAGGCGCGCGGATCCTGATTGGCACGCGGCCCATAGCCAGCGCCGAGGAACTTGGCACAGGCAGTTCCCAGATAGGGCAGGACAATGGCGATCAGTACGCACCAGTAGGCGAGGGTCATGAGGCAGCTCCGCAGCAGGTAGAAGGAGGGCTCAGCTTGGCCATTCGTCCCCATGACGTCCATGGCTACAACGAGGGGCAGACAAGGCATTGCAGCCAATGATGCGGGCGAAAAGACACTTGCGCTGATCGCCCCGGTTTCTGCGCCAGGGCGTTTCCCTGTCGGCCGATGTCGCAGTTGCGCATGGGCAGAGTGCTCGAGCCTGCTAGCGTACGGAACGACTTCATCCCCTCATCGAGCGAGAACCTTCATGCTGCATAGCATCAAGCAAGGCATCACCCTGGACGAACTGGAGCTGAGCGGCACGCTCGAAGACATCGGTGTCGAGATGATCGACGGCGATAACGCCATGTACGCCCTCACCACCTTCGCCACCGAGGACGAATCGGTCAGTGCCGGCTACTTCGGCGTGCGCCGCAGCCGCTTTCGCTTGCCCTACACCTTCCACGAGCAAGCCGTGGTGACCCTCGGCGAAGTGAAGATCACCAACGAGGCCACCGGCGAGACCGCTCACTACAAGGCGGGCGACGCCTTCTTCGTCGCCAGCGGCACCAACACCCTCTGGGAAGTGCTGAGCGACAGCTTTACCAAGCATTATCTGGCCGTCGACTGAAACGCCGCTTGCCCAGGCACTAGCAGGTAGTTTTTCACCAGCCTGCTAGAGCGCCCGAACCTGCTCCGCCTTGAGCAGGTTGTAAGGGCTAACGGGCTTGTGCGACAGGCGCTCGCTGATCAAGGCACTGGCAAGCGGTTTCTGCCTGGCCCGAATCGCCGCCTCCAGCAAGGTGCGCGAGAACACATCGCGCTGAATCAGGCTGCCGCCGAACAGGTGGGTCTTGTTCTTGATGCCCATGAGGCGGTCGATGCTGGTCGTGTAGTCAGCATGGGCGAATGCCAGAATGGCTTCGCAGACCGGCAACCCCACCTCTCGCGTCATGAAATGGTTGGAGGTCGAGGCGTCCCCCTGGCGCAGGTAATCACGCAGCGTCGTGACCAGCCTTTCGGCGATCTCCAGTTGCCCACTGGCACAGTAGGCGATGACGGCATGGGCATCGTTGAAGGCATAGAAACATTGATCGATCTTGGGGCTCCAGGTCTCGGCCAGGCACTGTGCCCGTGCACTCACGTCGTGCCCCTCGAGATATACGCGCCAGAGTACCGATGAGCCATCCAGCAGCACCATCGGCATGGGGGCGACTCCCGGGAAGTTGATGTAACGGTCGTAGGCGTCCAGGGCGCCGGCCAGGTCGTTCGCCTCGAGCAGGAACAGATCCAGATGCACGGCATTGTGGGAAACCATGCCGTTATCGACAGCCCAGATCCCCTCGCACTCACGCATGAAGCGCACGCCCTCGGCGAACTTGTTCTGCATTTCCAGCGCATGGGCCAGCGCATGAATACCCCAGATATCTGCAGCATTGCGCGCCAAGGCTTGCCGCGCCGTGTGTTCGGCCAGCTCATAGTGCCCGGCCTCCTCCTGACCGAACGCGAGCATGCCCAGCAGATAGCCATAGCAGGGGTGCTGCCTGTCCCACGCACCCAGCACCCGGGCGACGCGATCACGCAGATTGAGGGCATCGCCGACGAAGAAATCGATCTGGTGGCCACTGAGCAGCGCCAGCAGATCGGTGGGGTACTCGATCAGCAGGGCGTCGAATAGCTGCGACGCCTTGTGCAGATCGCCACCCACCCAAGCCTGCAACGCCGCCAGGTGCATGCGTTCGCGACGATTCAGCTTAGCGCTGTCGACACCCTGAGCCTGCACCAGGATGTCACAGGCAGACTGCAGATCAGCGCGGTCGGTGCTCCACAGGGCAAGGTGGGCGTTGAACACCAGCCCCATGGCGAAGGTCGGCTCGATGGCCAGCATGCGCTCGACATGGGCAGTGGGGTCAGCGAAGCGGCAGAGCACGGTCACCGCCTCGTTGTACTGGTCCAGAGCTTCCGGACTATGCACGGTCACATCCAGGTTGCTCAGGTCTTTCATGCTTGCTTCCCCCCATTGAAGGTCATCGGGCGCGTCCACCACACCAAGGCAGGCGTTCAGGCCAAGCGGCTCTGACGCTTTGGCACCACGACATCTGCAAACATAGGGCCAGTGATTGGAGAAACCTGTGACCCCCCCACCCGCGAGGCCACGACGGAAAACCTTGGGCAGCGCCGCCCGGCTCGCTATAATCCACAGGCTTTACGTGAACGGCCCCGCCCGCTCACGCCCGCCACCCGTCCGAGGGGCGCTGCAGCACGTCGGTCAATGCCGGCTTGTCAGGCTCGGATGGGGCGTTATCCAAACGCATCAACGGCGCCCATTCGCAGACAACGAATGGAGAACTCATCTATGAGCGCTGTAATGACGCCTGCCGGTTTCACCGACTACAAGGTCGCCGATATTTCCCTGGCCGACTGGGGCCGCAAGGAACTGACCATCGCCGAATCCGAGATGCCGGCACTGATGGGCCTGCGCCGCAAGTACGCCGCCAGCCAGCCGCTGAAAGGCGCGAAGATCCTCGGCTGCATCCACATGACCATCCAGACCGGCGTGCTGATCGAGACGCTGACCGCCCTGGGCGCCGAGGTGCGCTGGTCGAGCTGCAACATCTTCTCCACTCAGGATCAGGCCGCTGCCGCCATCGCCGCCGCCGGCATCCCGGTGTTCGCCTGGAAGGGTGAGACCGAGCAGGAGTACGAGTGGTGCATCGAGCAGACCATCCTCAAGGACGGCCAGCCCTGGGACGCCAACATGGTGCTGGACGACGGCGGTGACCTGACCGAGATTCTGCACAAGAAATACCCGCAGATGCTGGACAAGATCCACGGCATCACCGAAGAAACCACCACCGGCGTGCACCGCCTGCTCGACATGCTCAAGGCCGGCACCCTGAAAGTCCCGGCGATCAACGTCAACGACGCGGTCACCAAGAGCAAGAACGACAACAAGTACGGCTGCCGCCACAGCCTCAACGACGCCATCAAGCGCGGCACCGACCACCTGCTGTCGGGCAAGCAGGCGCTGGTCATCGGCTACGGTGACGTGGGCAAGGGCTCGGCTGCCTCGCTGCGCCAGGAAGGCATGATCGTCAAGGTCTCCGAGATCGACCCGATCTGCGCCATGCAGGCCTGCATGGACGGCTACGAGCTGGTCTCGCCGTACATCGATGGCATCAACGACGGCAGCGACGCCTGCATCGACAAGGCCCTGCTGGGCAAGATCGACCTGATCGTCACCACCACCGGCAACGCCAATGTCTGCGACGCCGGCATGCTCAAGGCCCTGAAGAAGCGTGCCGTGGTGTGCAACATCGGTCACTTCGACAACGAGATCGACACCGCCTTCATGCGCAAGAACTGGGCCTGGGAAGAGGTCAAGCCGCAGGTGCACAAGATCCACCGCACCGGCGCCGGCCAGTTCGACCCGGCCAATGACGACTACCTGATCCTGCTGGCCGAAGGCCGCCTGGTGAACCTGGGCAACGCCACCGGCCACCCGAGCCGCATCATGGATGGCTCCTTCGCCAACCAGGTACTGGCGCAGATCTTCCTCTTCGAGCAGAAGTTCGCCAACCTGCCGGCCGAGATGAAGTCCGCGCGCCTGACCGTGGAAGTGCTGCCGAAGAAGCTGGACGAAGAAGTGGCACTGGAGATGGTCAAGGGCTTCGGTGGCGTGGTCACCCAACTGACCCAGCAGCAGGCCGAGTACATCGGCGTGTCCGTGGAAGGCCCGTTCAAGCCGGACACTTATCGCTACTAACAGCAGCTACAAGCCGCAAGCCGCAAGCTGCAAGAGGAAGTGACTCCACTTGCAGCTTGGGGCTTGAGGCTTGCCGCTGAGAAGGGAACCTTCTCCATGTCTCAAGAACGTCGCTACAGCTTCGAGTTCTTCCCCGCGAAGACCGAAGCCGGGCATGAAAAACTGCTGGACGTGGCCCGCCAACTGGCCGCGTACCAACCCGATTTCTTCTCCTGCACCTATGGCGCGGGCGGCTCGACCCGTGACCGCACCCTGAGCACCGTGCTGCAGCTCGATGGCGAGGTGAAGGTGCCCACCGCACCACACCTGTCCTGCGTCGGCGACAGCAAGGCCGAGCTGCGCGAGCTGCTGCACACCTACAAGGCAGCTGGCATCAGGCGCATCGTCGCCCTGCGCGGCGACCTGCCGTCCGGCATGGGCATGGCCAGCGGCGAGCTGCGCTACGCCAACGAGCTGGTGGAGTTCATCCGCAGCGAAACCGGTGATCACTTCCACATCGAAGTGGCCGCTTACCCGGAGATGCACCCGCAGGCGCGCAACTTCGAGAGCGATGTCGCCAACTTCGTGCGCAAGGCCAAGGCCGGCGCCGACAGCGCCATCACCCAGTACTTCTTCAACGCCGACAGCTACTTCTACTTCGTCGAGCGCGTGCGCAAGCTGGGTGTGGACATCCCAGTGGTGCCGGGCATCATGCCGATCACCAACTACAGCAAGCTGGCGCGTTTCTCCGACGCCTGCGGCGCCGAGATCCCGCGCTGGGTGCGCAAGCAACTGGAAGCCTACGGCGATGACAGCGACAGCATTCGCGCCTTCGGCGAACAGGTGATTACCGAGATGTGCGAACGCCTGCTGCAAGGCGGCGCGCCGGGCCTGCACTTCTACAGCATGAACCTGGCTGGCCCCAGCCTGGCCATCTGGAACAATCTCAAGCTACCGCGTTAAGGTGCTTGTCTTCGGGCTGTCCGCCACGGACAGCCCGCCGCTTTTCCCTCCTCGCATCGCCCCGAAGGATCGTCCGTATGCTCAAACGCTCCAAGATCAATGCCTCCGTCAGCCCCAAGGGCAGCCTGGAGACCCTCTCCCAGCGCGAAGTGCAGCAACTGCGCGAAACCGGCTCGGGCAGCGTCTACCGCCTGTTCCGCCAATGCGCCCTGGCGATCCTCAACACCGGCTCGCACAGCGACAACGCCAAGACCATTCTCGAGGCCTACCCGGATTTCGAGGTGAAGATCCACCAGCAGGATCGCGGCATCCGCCTGGAGCTGCTCAACGCGCCGGCCGATGCCTTCGTCGATGGCGAGATGATCGCCAGCACCCGCGAGATGCTGTTCAGCGCCCTGCGCGACATCGTCTACACGCAGAGCGAGCTGGAGAACAAGCGCATCGATCTGGACAGCTCGGAAGGCATCACCGACTACGTCTTCCACCTGCTGCGCAACGCCCGCACCCTGCGTAGCGGCGTCGAGCCGAAGATGGTGGTGTGCTGGGGCGGCCACTCGATCAGCACCGAGGAATACAAGTACACCAAGAAGGTCGGTCATGAACTGGGGCTGCGCGGCCTGGACATCTGCACCGGCTGCGGCCCGGGCGTGATGAAGGGGCCGATGAAGGGCGCCACCATCAGCCACGCCAAGCAGCGCAACCTCAAGGGCCGCTACCTGGGCCTGACCGAGCCGGGCATCATCGCCGCCGAGGCGCCGAACCCCATCGTCAACGAGCTGGTGATCCTGCCGGACATCGAGAAGCGTCTGGAAGCCTTCGTCCGCGTCGGCCACGGCATCATCATCTTCCCCGGTGGCGCCGGCACGGCCGAGGAGTTCCTCTACCTGCTGGGTATCCTCACCCACCCGGACAACCAGGAGCTGCCCTTCCCGGTCGTGCTCACCGGGCCGAAGAGCGCGGCGGCCTACATGGAGCAACTGCATGCCTTCATCGGCGCCGCTCTGGGTGACGGAGCGCAGCAACGCTACCGCATCATCCTCGACGACCCGGCCGAAGTGGCGCGCGCCATGCACGCCGGCATCAAGGAAGTGGAGCGTTTCCGCCGCGAACGCAACGACGCCTTCCACTTCAACTGGCTGCTGAAGATCGACGAAGGCTTCCAGCACCCCTTCGAGCCCACCCACGCCAACATGGCCAGCCTCAACCTGACCCGCCAGCAGCCGCTGCACGAGTTGGCCGCCAACCTGCGCCGCGCCTTCTCCGGCATCGTCGCCGGCAACGTCAAGGAAAACGGCATCCGCCTGATCGAGGAGAATGGCCCCTACGAGATTCGCGGCGAGAGCAGCATCATGCAGCCGCTGGATCGCCTGCTGCAGGCCTTCGTCGAGCAGCACCGCATGAAGCTGCCCGGCGGCAGCGCCTACGAGCCCTGCTACCGCGTGGTTTCCTGAGCCACGCGGGGCAGAACGTCGCGCATGCGGCGCTTCACAGGCGGCCGGCCCGTTAGCGGGCCGTTGAAAAACGTAGGCGAGGCAGGCAAGACAATACCGATGGCGGCCCCGCAAAAACGACCGAAAAAGCGCAGTTTACGTGTTGTAAATGAGCATTTTGACTGGGCTCGCACGCGAGGTCGTTTTTAACGCCGTATTGCCAACGTAGGTAGTTTTTCAACAGCCTGTTAGCGGGCCGGTTCGAGCCATCCTGTGATCCATCCGACAGGCTGATAGGTGCGCAACGCGCATGCTCTGTTATACTCGGGCCTTCCCGCCAGGCTTGCGCCCGGATGCTGGTTCTCGGAAACCAGCAGTACCGGACGGGATCATGCTCCCCCAACGCGTGATTCAAGCCAGGCTCTACACCCCCAGGGCCACGCCCTCACTAGTACAGGATTGCTCATGTCCTTTGCCTCCCTCGGTCTCTCCGAGGCTTTAGTCCGTGCGGTCGAATCCGCCGGCTACACCCAGCCCACTCCGGTGCAACAGCGGGCCATTCCCGCCGTGTTGCAAGGTCGCGACCTGATGGTGGCGGCCCAGACGGGTACAGGTAAAACGGGCGGTTTCGCCCTGCCGATCCTCGAACGCCTGTTCCCAGGCGGTCACCCGGATCGCGAACAACGTCACGGCCCGAAACAACCGCGCGTGCTGGTGCTGACCCCCACCCGCGAACTGGCCGCTCAGGTGCATGACAGCTTCAAGGTCTATGCCCGCGATTTGAAATTCGTCAGCGCCTGCATCTTCGGCGGTGTGGGCATGAACCCGCAGGTGCAGGCCCTGGCCAAGGGTGTCGACGTGCTCGTCGCCTGCCCCGGGCGCCTGCTCGACCTGGCCAACCAGAAGGCCATCGACCTGGCCCACGTCGAGATCCTCGTGCTCGATGAAGCCGACCGCATGCTCGACATGGGCTTCATCCACGACGTCAAGAAGGTGCTGGCCAAGCTGCCGGCACAGCGCCAGAACCTGCTGTTCTCGGCCACCTTCTCCAAGGACATCACCGACCTGGCCGGCAAGTTGCTGCACAACCCCGAGCGCATCGAGGTGACCCCGCCGAACACCACGGTCGAGCGCATCGAACAGCGTGTGTTCCGCCTGGCGGCCAGCCACAAGCGTGCCCTGCTCGCCCACCTGATCACCCAGGGCGCCTGGGAACAGGTGCTGGTGTTCACCCGCACCAAGCATGGCGCCAACCGCCTGGCCGAGTACCTCGACAAGCATGGCCTGCCGGCTGCCGCGATCCATGGCAACAAGAGCCAGAACGCGCGCACCAAGGCCCTGGCCGATTTCAAGGCGAACAAGGTGCGCATCCTGGTGGCCACCGATATCGCCGCTCGCGGCCTGGACATCGATCAGTTGCCGCACGTGGTCAACTTCGAGCTGCCCAACGTCGAGGAAGATTACGTGCATCGCATCGGCCGTACCGGCCGTGCCGGGCGCAGTGGTGAGGCCATCTCCCTGGTCGCCCCGGACGAGGAGAAGCTGCTCAAGAGCATCGAACGGATGACCAAGCAGAAGATCCCCGATGGTGACCTGATGGGCTTCGACGCCAGCAGCATCGAAGCCGAGCGCCCGGAAGTGCGCGAGCCGCGCCAGCCGCGAGGTGGCCGCGGGCAGAAGAAGGCGCAGAACGATGCGCCGGATGCCGCCAAGGCCGACGCGGACAAGGGTGGCCGCAAGGACAAGGGCAAGGATGCCGGCAAGGAACAGGCCGCCAAGCCGCGCCGTGATCGCAAGCGCCGCTCGCGCAAGGCCGGCGCCAGCGAAGCGGGGGCAGCGGCAGGCATGCCGGCACTGCCACCGAACCGCGACCCGGAAGAGTTCCTCGACGACGATATCGACAACTTCGGCAACCGTGTCGACTACGTCAGCCCCAACCAGAACAAGCCGCAGTCGCGTGGCCGTCGCGGTGGCGCTGGCAGCGGCGGCGCCCAAGGCGCTGCACGCCCGGCCGGCAAGCCGCGGAGCAACAATGGTGCGGCCAAGCCGGCGGGCCAGGGCGGCAAGAATCGCCGTCAGGGCAATGGTGGCCAGGGCCGCAACGGTGCCGGTGGTCGTCGCCCCGCTCACGATGGCCGCGTCACCTCGTTGGATCGCGACGAGTTGCCACGCGCCGAGGCCGGCGCGCGCCCCCCACGCGAGCGGCAACCACTGATCGTGCACAAGAGTTCGCGCCTGGATCGCTTCCCCACCCCGGAGCAACTCGACGAACTGGCCAACAGCAGCCGCCCGCGCGGCGAGAAGCCGGCCCTGCTGACGCGCAACCGCGACGAGTAAGCGCGCCCTGCAATAAAAAACGCCGCCCCTTGGGGCGGCGTTTTTGTTTAGGGGAAGAGGTTAGTGGAGAACCAACCCTCTCCCGCCCTTCGGGCACCCCGCTGCGCGCCCCTGCCTGATCGCCAGCGATCAGGCGCTCATCGGTGTAGGAGGCGGTGCCTCCAAAACACACCTCTTCGCCCCATAAATGGGAGAGGGCCAGCAGTTGGGCCGCAAGCGGCCGCTTTCTTTACTGACGAATGCCTTCGACCGAGATGATCAGCTCGACGGTTTCCGAAGCCGGGCCGAGATCGCGGGTGATGTCGAAGTCCTTGAGTTTCAGCGTGGTGGTGCCCTCGAAACCGGCGCGGTAGCCGCCCCATGGATCCTTGCCTTCACCGATGAACTTGGCAGCGATCACCACCGGCTTGGTCACGCCGTTGAGCGTCAGGTTGCCGGTGATATCGGCGGTGCCTTCACCGGTGGACTTGACCGAGGTGGACTCGAAGGTCGCGGTGTCGTGCTCGCTGACATTGAGGAAGTCGGCGCTGCGGATGTGCTTGTCGCGCTCGGCGTGGTTGGTGTCGACGCTGGCGGTCTTCAGGGTCACGCTGACGCTGCTGGCCTCGGGCTTGGCGGCATCGAAGCTGAACTTGCCGTCGAAGTCCTTGAAGGTGCCGTACAGCCAGCTATAGCCCAGGTGGCTGATCTTGAAGTTGACGAAGGCGTGCTGGCCTTGTTTGTCGATCACGTAGTCGGCGGCCATGGCCTGAGTGCCGATCAGTGCCGAACCGAGTGCCAGTGCAGCGAGGGTTTTCTTCAGCATCTTGAGTCTCCTTGCAGGTCGTAACGTAAATGGGCGAGTCGTTCGCCCGGTATGGATCAGCGCCCGAACATGCGCAGCAGCGTGCTGTCGCGGTCGATGAAATGATGCTTGAGTGCCGCCAGGCCATGGATGCCGGCGAAGATCACCAGGCCCCAGGCGAGAATGCGGTGGATGTCGCCGGCGACGTCTTCCTGGTCAGGGATGGCGGTGAGCGTGGCCGGCACGCTGAACAGGCCGAACACCTCGATGCCCCGGCCATCGGCCGTGGAGATCAGGTAACCGGAAATCATCACGCCGAACAGGCCGAGATACAGCAGGCCATGGCCCAGCTTCGAGGCCAGGCGGGTCAGCGCGCCATGACTGGCCAGCGGCGCCGGCGCCGGATTGGCCAGGCGCCACAGCACCCGCAGCAGCATCACCGCGAACAGCAGGATGCCGATGCTCTTGTGCAAGGACGGTGCGTCCTGGCGCCAAGGGTCGTAGTAACTCAAGCCCACCATCCAGTAACCCAGGGCGAAAAGGCCGAACACGGCCAGAGCCACCAGCCAGTGCAGCGTGATGCTGACCAGACCGTATCGTGCGAGGGTGTTGCGCCACTGCATATCGTGCGTCCGTGAAAGTGAGTGGGAAAAGACTAGCGAGAAACGTATCGAATTAAAGAGGAATTTTTCGCTTGGAAATATCGAGAAATACGATACTTAGATAGCGATCAGCGACCAAGGAGATTAGTCGCGAGCGGCACGCCGAAGTTGCCACAGCGCCGCCAGACGGCAGGCCGTGCAGGATGGACGGCAACGGGCGCGCCCCGGGCAGCATCTGTTAGGCTGTGCGGCCGAGAACAGGGAGACCCGTGATGAGCCTGAACGCCCCTTGGATGCAACGCGACCTCGAAGTCCTCTGGCACCCCTGCACCCAGATGAAGGATCACGAACGCCTGCCGCTGATCCCCATACGCCGTGGCGAAGGCGTATGGCTGGAAGACTTCGCCGGCAAGCGCTACCTGGATGCCGTCAGTTCCTGGTGGGTCAACGTCTTCGGCCATGCCAACCCGCGCATCAACGCGCGCATCCGCGAGCAACTGGACAGCCTGGAACACGTCATGCTCGCCGGCTTTACCCATGAGCCGGTGATCGAACTGTCCGAGCGCCTGGTGCAGATCACCCCGGATGGCCTGAACAAGGTGTTCTACGCCGACAACGGCTCCTCGGGCATCGAGGTGGCGCTGAAGATGAGCTTCCACTACTGGCTCAACAGCGGTCAGCCCGCCAAGAAGCGCTTCATCACCCTGAGCAACAGCTACCACGGTGAGACGGTGGCGGCGATGTCGGTGGGCGACGTGGCGCTGTTCACCGATACCTACAAGGCGCTGCTGCTCGACACCATCAAGGTGCCCAGCCCGGACTGCTACCTGCGCCCCGAAGGCGTGAGCTGGGAAGCCCACTCGCGTGCCATGTTCGCGCACATGGAACAGACCCTTGCCGAGCACCACCTGGAGGTCGCCGCGGTGATAGTCGAGCCGCTGATCCAGGGCGCCGGCGGCATGCGCATGTACCACCCGATCTACCTCAAGCTGCTGCGCGAGGCCTGCGACCGCTATGGCGTGCACCTGATCCATGACGAGATCGCCGTCGGTTTCGGCCGTACCGGGACGATGTTCGCCTGCGAGCAGGCCGGCATCACCCCGGATTTTCTGGTGCTGTCCAAGGCGCTCACCGGCGGCTACCTGCCCATGGCTGCCGTGCTCACCACCGACGAGGTCTACGCCGCCTTCTACGACGAATACGCCACCCTGCGCGCCTTCCTCCATTCGCACACCTACACCGGCAACCCGCTGGCTTGTGCTGCGGCCTTGGCGACCCTGGACATCTTCCGCGACGACGACGTGGTTCAGCGCAACAAGGCCCTGGCCCTGCGCATGGCCAGCGCCACCGCGCACCTGGCCGATCACCCGCATGTCGCCGAAGTGCGCCAGACCGGCATGGCCCTGGCCGTCGAGATGGTCGCCGACAAGGCCAGCAAGACCGCCTACCCCTGGCAGCAACGCCGTGGGCTGCGCGTCTACCAGCATGCGCTGGAGCGCGGCGCCCTGCTGCGCCCGCTGGGCAGCGTGGTGTACTTCCTGCCGCCCTACGTGATCACCCCGGAGCAGATCGACTTCCTCGCCGAGGTGGCCAGCGAAGGCATCGACATCGCCACCCGCGAGTCGGTCAGCGTGGCGGTGGACGGCCGCTACCCGGATCATCGCGATCCGGGCTAAGGGGGAGCGTCAAGCTGCAAGCGACAAGCCGCAAGTAACAGCAGAGGCGCCTGGTGCTTTAAACTTGCGGCTTCAAACTTGCCGCTTGTAGCTGCCTTTATGCGCCTATCCCGTTTCTTCATCGATGCCCCTCTCTCTCTCGGCCAGCACGACTTGCCCGAGGCGCAGGCCCATTACATCGCGCGCGTGCTGCGCCACGGCGTCGGCGATGCCGTGCAGTTGTTCGACGGCAGCGGCCAGGAATATCGCGGCGAGCTGATCGAGGTGGGCAAGAAGAACGTGCGTGTCGAGCTGCGCGAGGCTGTCGCCGGCCTGGCCGAGTCGCCACTGCGCATCCATCTCGGCCAGGGCCTGTCGCGCGGCGAGCGCATGGATTGGGCGATTCAGAAAGCCACCGAGCTGGGCGTCAGCGAGATCACCCCGATCGTCTCCGAACGCTGCGAAGTACGCCTCAAGGACGAACGCGCCGACAAACGCCTGGCCCACTGGCGCCAGGTGGCCATCAGCGCCTGCGAGCAGTGCGGCCGCTCGGTGCTGCCGGTGATCCATCCGCCGCTGGAACTGGCGGCCTGGCTGCAGCGAGTCGAAGCTGATCTGAAGCTGGTGCTGCACCCGGTCGCCGAAGCCCTGCACAGCCATGCCAGACCGGGCAGCCTGGCTTTTCTCGTCGGCCCGGAAGGCGGCCTGAACGATGCCGAGGTGGAGCAAGCCAGGCAAGCGGGCTTTCAGCCGGCGCGCCTGGGGCCACGGGTCTTGCGCACGGAAACCGCACCAGTGGTCGCCTTGAGCGTCGCTCAGCTGCTTTGGGGCGATCTGCAGGGGTAAATGTCGCCTTGACGTAACAAATTGTGACCTCGAGAAATTACAAGAGCGACCGTCTTTGTCATGCTCTTCGCGCCGCGTGCGCGACCCGCTCTACCAGCACAGCGCTCCCGGCAGAGGCCGACACCTCGCAGCGTCGACCCTCTTCCTATAACAAATCAACGGGTGTCGGCCCTGCCCAAAAGGCGACCGCAGACCCAGGAGCATTGCATGAACGAACTGGTCTCGACCCTCAACGGGCTCGTCTGGAGCCCGGCACTGATTTACCTTTGTCTCGGTGTGGGTTTGTACTTCTCTCTACGCGGCCGCTTTCTGCAGGTTCGCCACTTCCGGGAAATGATCCGCCTGATGTTCGCCGGGCGTACCGACGAACACGGCATCACCTCGTTCCAGGCGCTGACCATGACCCTCGCCGGTCGTGTCGGTACCGGCAACATCGCCGGTGTGGCCACCGCCATCACCTTCGGTGGCCCGGGCGCGGTGTTCTGGATGTGGATGGTGGCCTTCCTCGGCGCCAGCTCGGCCTTCGTCGAATCCACCCTCGGCCAGGTGTACAAGGAAAAGCTCAACGGTGAGTACCGTGGTGGCCCGGCCTTCTACATCGAGAAAGGTCTGGGTCTGAAGTGGTACGCCTGGCTGTTCGCCATCGTCACCGTGTTCGCCTGCGGCCTGCTGCTGCCGGGCGTACAGGCCAACTCCATCGCCTCCAGCGTGAAGACCGCCTTCGATATCGACCCGAACGTCACCGCCGCCGTACTGGCCGTGCTGATCGGCCTGATCATCTTCGGTGGCGTCAAGCGTATCGCCCACTTCACCCAGGTGGTGGTGCCGTTCATGGCGCTGGGTTACATCCTGGTGGCGCTGGTGATCATCCTGCTCAACATCGGCCAACTGCCGAGCGTGGTCGCGCTGATCTTCAAGAGCGCCTTCGGCCTGGAGGCTGGCTTTGGTGCCATTCTCGGCCTGGCCATCCAGTGGGGCGTCAAGCGTGGCGTGTATTCCAACGAAGCCGGCCAGGGCACCGGCCCGCACGCTTCGTCCGCCGCAGCCGTCAGCCACCCGGCCAAGCAAGGCCTGGTACAGGGTTTCTCGGTCTATGTCGACACCCTGTTCGTCTGCTCGGCAACCGCCTTCATGTTGCTGATCACCGGCCAATACAACGTCCAGGCAGCGGATGGTAGCGCGCTGTTCACCGGCATCGCCGGTGTCGCCGCCGGCCCGGGCTACGTGCAGACGGCCATGGAGAACATGATGCCCGGCTTCGGCAACGCCTTCGTCGCCATCGCCCTGTTCTTCTTCGCCTTCACCACCATCCTGGCCTACTACTACATCGCCGAAACCAACATTGCCTACATCAACCGCAAGGTGAAGCGCCCCATCCTCACCCTGCTGCTGAAGTTCGGCATCATCGCCGCGACCGTCTACGGCACCGTGCACAGCGCCACCTTCGCCTGGGATCTGGGTGACCTCGGCGTGGGCCTGATGGCCTGGCTGAACATCATCGCCATCCTGCTGATGCACAAGATCGCCTACAAGTGCCTGAAGGACTACGAAGAGCAGCAGGACCAGGGCAAGGATCCGGTGTTCCACCCCGAGAAGCTCGGCATCAAGAACGCCGACTACTGGGACAGCCACACCTCGGAAGACAACCTCGCCGCCGAGAAGGCAGAAGAAGCGCAGCAGTCGCAGCGCTGACACCTCTGCCAGGTCGTCCGGGCCGCGCCCCGGATGACGCCGGCAGCGCCTCAGAAAATCCGATGTCGCCATGGCGGCATCGGATTTTTTGTTTTGGGGTATTGGCGTGTTGGTTGTTCGGGTGCCTGTTCCGAATTGCCGCGTTTTTGCTGATGTCTTTGGTTTCGCCCTCCCGGGCGAGTCACTTTGCGGGCAAAGTAACCAAACCCCTCCGCCCGATCATCCGGCCCCGGCTGCGCCGGGGTTCGCTCACTCCATCGCCGTTCCAGAGGCCCGCCACGGTGGGCCATCCCTGGCCCATCGTGGCTCTCGCGACATCCATGTCGCTCAACCTCTTCCACGACGATTCCGTTCGCCCTCCTGGACGGGCTCTGCACGCGCCTGAACCTGCGGTAACCCAGAAGTAGTGAGGAGTGCTTGTACATCTGTCAGCCTCAGGGCTGACCGGGATGCCGGCTGAAGGCCGGCAAGCTATTCAAGCGAATGAAACTACGCGAATGAAAGTTTTGGTTTAACCCGGCAGCCACGTCATGGTTCCACTGTCACCAGAGCACGCCGGACACGCCCGGAACCGATGTACGTTCAGGCGCGCTAACTCCCCCTTCAGGAGGCCGAACGTAGGCATTGCGCAGGGGGCGAGCGGCATGGATGCCGCGAGAGGCGTAATGGGCCAGGGATGGCCCATGTACGCCGACCCCGGAGCGATGCCGGAGTGAGGGGAGTCTCGCGAAGCGAGACCCGGATGGCGGGGGTGCGTTTCTTTTGCTTACTTTTCTTTGCGCATTTCAAAGAAAAGTGAGTCGCCCGAGGGGGCGAAACCCGGAATATCTGAACACGCCGTAGCGGCGCCCAGAACACCAACACAGACCAACAAGATCCACACAAACTTGCCAGCCCGCTATCAAACCAGCCCCAATAACACGCAAATCACCCCAACCCACGCAAGGTGAGCACGGCCAGCGCCAACAGCAACACCCCGCATCCGGCATAGCTCAAGCGATGCCAGAGCAACGAGGTGTTGCGCCGCAACCAATCCACCAACGCCGCGCAGACGAAGCACCAGAGCAACGAAGCGAGCATGAAGCCAGTGAAGAACACCAGCATCTGCTCACTCGTTGGCGTGCCTTCGACTATGCCGGCCAAGGCGCTGCCCAGGGCGCCCCAGAACACGATGTTCTTGGGGTTGGACAGCGACAGCAATGCACCCGCAGCGAAGGCACTACGGGCCTGCGCGCCACCCTCTTCGTCCTGTTGCGGCGGCTGCCAGGCATCGCGCAGGCCCTGCACACCGAGCCAGGCCAGATAGGCGGCGCTGGCCAGGGTCAGGGGCACACGTACACTGTCCTGCCCCAGCAACAGCACCAGGCCACTCAAACCGATCAGTGCCCATAGCGCATCGCCGATCAACGAGCCCAGTTGCACCAGTAGCGCCGGCCGATAGCCCCCACTGAGCCCCCGACGCAGGGTTTCGCTGAACACCGCCCCCGGCGAGATCACGAATGCCAAGCCGAACAGCACGGCGGCGAGAAAAACCGTCAACATCGTCAGCACTCCACTGCAAGAAGGCGCCGATTATGGCTGGACGCAGCAGGGTTGGCTTGAACCGGATTGCTCAGCGGCGCAGCAGCGCCTGATAGCGCCCTGGGCTGAGGCCATAGGCCGCACGGAAATGGCGATTGAGATGGCTCTGATCGGCAAAGCCCAGGGCGTGCGCCACTGTGCTGGGTGCCATGCCCTGACGCAGCAGGCCCTGGGCGCGCCGGGTGCGCAGTTGCATGGCCCATTGCCTGGGGCTGAGCCCGGTGTGCTTCTGGAAGCTACGCAGCAGATGGAACTTGGACAGGCCCAGTTCGCTGGCCATTTCATCCAGACTTGGGGTGGCCTCCAGGCGCGCCGCAAGCAACTCCTGCAAGCGCCGCACCGCCAGGTGCCCAGCCTCGCGCGGCGCGATCAGGCTGACAGCGGCGCCCCGCACCACGCGCCCGAGCAACAGCATCACCTGCTCCTCGCCACGCTCACGCAGTAGGACATCGTCACTCAGGCAGGCCTCGACCGCCACCGCCAGTTCACTGGCCAGGGCCGGGTCGTATTGCCAGGGCCGCTCGAACTGCAGCCGCGTATGGCCGAGGCTGCTCGCCAGATAGTCCACCGGTACATACAGGCCGACATAGTGCCAGGGCTGACCCTGCCGAGCTCCGCCGCCCTGGATCTCACCGGGGTTGTAGGTGGTGATGCAGCCAGCGCCGGCGCTGAAGGTGCGACCATCGAGCCACACCTGCTCCTCGCCGAGCAGGTTGGCGCTGATGACGAATTCGTCGTGACTATGTCTGCCGAACTGCTGGCCCAGCGCCGCACGGCTGGCCACCTCGATGGCGCCCAGACGCGCCAGGCGCAGGCTGCCGTCAGATGAGCCCGGCATCTTCGAGCAACTGCTCGAGGCCGATCAGATCAGGAATGCGCACCACGTCTTCGCCGACCCGCGCGGCGCCCAGCTCCAGTGGCGCCAGCTCGACCTCGGCGGCCGGCAGCTCGCGCTCGACCTTGAGCGAGCGCGGAATGCCCTGCACCAGCAAGGCGATGAACTTGACCTTGGGGCGCCCGCCCAGAGCATTGAGCACCGCCACCCGCGCCCGGCTCGCCACCTGGGCCTCGCCGCCGCTGGCTGCCTCGAAGGACAGCAGCGGCAGGCGCAGGTCACGCCAGGCGACCTCGCCGAGGTACCAGCCCGGCATGCCCTCGCTGGTTTGCGGCGCGCGATAGGGAATCAGCTCGGCCACCGCCACGTTGGGCAGCAGCAAGGTGCGGTCGGCCAGCGGCACCAGCAGGCCGGTGAGGCTGTCGGCGCTGTTCTGGATGGCAACGGCTTGGCTCATGAAAAGATCCTCAACTGCAATGTTCGGCGAGCTGATCGACCAGCGCCGAGGCCAGTTCGCGGGGGTCGCCGCTGAAGCTGCTGTAACCGCCCTCGCGCAGGCTGTCCGGCATGCTCGGGCTGGCGCAGCTCTCGCCGCGTTGCGTCCAGATCACCCCACCCTGGCGCTGGACATAGGCCGCGGCGGCACTGCCGTCGCTACCCATGCCACTGAACACGATGACACCACACTGGGCAGCGTAATGCTGCGCCAGGTTGAGCATCATCTGGTCGATGGAAGGGCTGTAGGGTTCCGGCCAGCCACGTTCGGCAATCTGCATGGCGCCGTCGTCGGCAAAACCCAGTTCATGGTTGATCGGCACCACCACCACTTCGCCACAGCGCACCGGGTCGCCATGCCGCGCCGGGTTGACGTGCCACTGGCTGTGCCGACCGACCGCCTGCGGCAGCACCGCCTCGAAGCTGGCATCGATATGCTGGGCATAGAGAAAGCCGATGGGCAGACCGCCCGGCAAGGCATCGAGAAACGCCTTGACCGCTGCCGGCCCGCCCAGAGAGGCCGCCAGCAACCACACCTGGCGCGCCGGCTCTCCAGCCTGTAGCTGGGTTTGCGCCAGCACCTGCGGTAGCTCCAAACGGGCCGGGCGCTGCGCCTCGTCGAGCAATGCCTGCAGGCTCGGCCCCACGGCCTGGGCGGAATCACCCACCAGCCGCTTGAGCTTACCGAACAGGCTGCGCTCCCAACGCGGATAATTCTCCGAATGCCGCTCCGGAGCATGCCCTTCGCCGAACAGCACCGGCGCGCTGGCGCGCTCGAGCAGGCTGTCGACCAGCGGCGAATCCTCGGATTGCGCCAGATCCACCAACCACAGGTCGGTTTCACAGGCAGCCAGGGTCTCTTCGTCGAGGCGCGCCGGATCGCTGTTGAGCACCACCTGGTAACCACCACTGGCCAGCGCCTGTTGCAGCACATGGCGCTGCAGCGAGGTGTCGGCGATGACGGCGATTCGTGCTGCGGTTCTTGGCGTCATGCACGCTTACCCCGCTGGCTGTACACCAGCTTTGCGATGCTATCGAGCAACAGGGACTCCTGATAAGGCTTGCCGAGGTACTGGTTGACGCCGATGCTCATGGCGCGCTCACGGTGCTTCTCGCCGGTACGCGAGGTGATCATGATGATCGGCAGATCCTTGAGCTGTTCGTCGTGGCGCACCAGGGTCGCCACCTCGAAGCCGTCCATGCGCGGCATCTCGATGTCCAGCAACATGATGTCGGGCTTGTGTTCCTGCAATTGGGCGATGGCGTCCACCCCGTCCTTGGCGGTCATCACGTTCATGCCGTTGCGCTCGAGCAGGCGGCTGGTGACCTTGCGCACGGTGACCGAGTCGTCCACCACCATGACCAGGGTCGGCCGCTCGGCTTCCAGCTCTTCGCCGGCCACGGGCGCCTGCTCGAGCAGACGCGGCGCCAGTTGGCCGAGCAGGCGGGCATGCAGGCTGCGGATGGTGGCCAGCAGATCGAGAATCACCACCACGCGGCCGTCACCGAGGATGGTCGCACCGGAAATACCGTGCACCCCGGCGAACTGCGGGCCGAGGCTCTTCACCACGATTTCGCGCGAACCGGCCAGGCTGTCCACCTGCACGGCCACCGCATGTTCGCTGGAACGCACCAGGATCACCGGCAGCGGCAGGCTCTGACCCACCAGCTTGGGATGCTGGCCGTTGTTCAGCAGGTCGCCCAGGTATTTCAGCTCGTAGGCCTGGCCAGCGTACTCGAAGCGCGGCGCATCGGGTGCGTAGTAGGCCTCCAGCTCGTAGGGCGACACCCGCACGATACCTTCGATGGTGTTCAGCGGAATGGCGTAGAGGTCTTCGCCGGAGTACACCATCAGCGCGCGGTTGACCGACACGGTGAATGGCAGGCGGATGGTGAAACGTGTGCCCTGGCCCGGCTCCGAATCGATGCTCATGGAGCCACCGAGCTGCTTGACCTCCGAGTGCACCACGTCCATGCCGACGCCACGTCCGGAGATCTGCGTGACCTTCTCCGCCGTGGAGAAACCGGCCTCGAGGATGAACTGCAGCACCTCGTGGTCGCTGAGATCGCTGGTTTCGCCCATCAGGCCGCGTTCGATGGCCTTGCGCCGCACGGCGTCGAGGCGGATACCGCCGCCGTCGTCGTCCAGGGTGAGGACGATATCGCCGCCCTCGCGGCTCAGGTTCAGGCGAATGGTGCCGGCTTCGGGCTTGCCGGCGGCGCGGCGTACCTCGGCCGCTTCGATGCCGTGGTCGACGGCGTTGCGCAGCATGTGCTCCAGGGGCGCGACGATGCGTTCGAGCACCGAGCGATCCATCTCGCCTTCGGCGTTGCCGACGACGAACTCCACCTGCTTGCCCAGCTCGCTCGCCACCTGGCGGACGATACGGCGTAGACGCGGCACCAGACGGTCGAAGGGCACCATGCGCGTGCGCATCAGGCCTTCCTGCAACTCGGTGTTGACCCGCGCCTGCTGCAGCAACAGGGTTTCCGCGTCGCGATTCTTCGCCGCCAGGGTTTCCTTGAGGTCGAGCAGGTCGGACGCGGACTCGAACAGCGCCCGGGAGAGCTGCTGCAGTTGCGAGTGGCGGTCCATTTCCAGCGGGTCGAACTCTTCGTAGCCGGCACGTTCGGCCTCGGCCTGGTAGCGGCTGAGAATCTGCGCCTGGGTTTCGGTATCGAGGCGGCGTAGCTGGTCACGCACGCGGTCGATGGTCGCCTCCATCTCGCTCAGGGTGAAACCGACATCGCTCACCTGCTGCTCGACGCGGCCGCGGAAGATCGAGGTTTCACCGGCCAGGTTGACCAGCCCCTCGAGCAGTTCCGCCGGCACCTTCACCAGCTCCTGCGGGGCGCGGCGGGCAAGCGCTTCCTGAGCGGCCTGCTGGGCGCGCTGAACGAACGGCAGCACCTTGTCGGCCTGTACCTGCACGGGCTGCTCGCTGGCCGCGACGATGGCGCTGGCGGCTTTCGCCGCTGACGACTTGGCTGCCTCATCGGGGCTGGCCGCCGCAGCCGGTTCGGGGTTGCTGTCCTGGCTGGCATCGAGACGCTGACGCAGTTGATCCAGCTCCCGCTGCAGCCCCTCGAAGGCGGACTGCACATCGACGGACAGGCTCTCGGACCAGGGCGCATCACCTTGCAGCGCATCGCTCAGGCGCTGCTCCAGGGCATGGCTCATGTCGCCCAAGCGCTTCTGCCCGGCCAGACGTGCACCGCCCTTGAGGGTATGCAGGATGCGCAACATCTCGTCGATGGCACTGGCGTCGTCGCGCTGCGCTTGCCAACGGTCGATGGCCGCTTCCATGGCCTGCAGCAGGTCGTCGCCCTCTTCCAGGAAGATTTCCAGGATGTCGCTGTCGGCCTCGCTGTCCGCACTGGCCTCGGACGCGGGCTTGAGCTGCACGGCCGTGGGAATGCTCAGTTGCTCGTCCGGGTTGGCGCGGAAGCGTTTGATGGTTTCGATCAGGGCATCGCCCTGCGGCACGGCCTGCTTGTCGCGAACCGCCTCGAGCATCTGCGCCAGGCGGTCATGACAAGCCTGCAGCAGGTCGAACAGCACCGGGCTGGCGCGCAGTTGTCCGGCCCCCAGGCCCTCGTAGAGGAATTCCAGCTCGTGGGCCAGGTCGCCGATCTCGCGCACCTCGGCCATGCGCGCACCACCCTTGAGGGTGTGCAGGTCACGCTGCAGGGCTTCCAGCTCCAGGCTGTTGTCGACATCGTCCATCCAGCGCTGCAAGGCCGCGCCGGCGCTGTCGATGATGTCGAAGCCTTCCTCGAGGAAGATTTCCACCAGTTCGGGGTCGCGCTCGTCATGCCAGCTCGCAGGCGAGGCGGACTGCGGCTCAGGCTCGGGCTCGAATTCCGTTTCCAGCGCTTCGGCTACGGGCTCGGGCGCGGGCTCGGGCTCGGGCTCGGGCTCGGGCTCGGGCTCGGGCTCGGGCTCGGAAACAGCATCGCTGGGGGGCGACGGCTCGGGCAACTCGGGCTCGACTGGCGTCTCATCGGCTACGAACGGCTCGCTCTCCGGCTCATCAGCCAGGGCAGCCGACTCATCGGCCTGCTGCTCGGCTTCGCTCGCCGCGGCGGACTGATCAAGAGCAGTGGGTTCGTCCAACGCCGTGACCGGGCTCACCCCATGCTGGGCCGCACCGCCCTGACGAAAACGGCGGATGGCCTGGATCAGGTCATCGCCGCTGCTCAGTGCCTGGCGCGCTTGCAATTGTTCGAGCATCTGCGCCAGGCGGTCATGACTGCGCTGCAGCAGATCGGCCAATTCGGCCGAGTAGCCATAGCGGCGATCCACCAGGCCTTCGTAAAGCGACTCCAGCTCATGGCCCAGGTCACCGATGGGGCGAATCGCCGCCATGCGCGCGCCACCCTTGAGGGTGTGCAGGTCACGCTGCAGAGAGGACAGCGGCAGGGTGCTGTCCGGCTCGCCAAGCCAGCGTTCCAGGGCCTGGCCAGCGCTGTCGAGGATGTCCACCGCCTCTTCGAGGAAGATCTCCACCATCTCGTCGTCGAGATCGGCGTCCGGCATTTCGGCCGCCAGCTCGTCCAGGCTGACATCCGCCGCATCGTCGGCCTGCAGCGCCGCGGTGGCGCTGTCCAGATCGACGACTTCGAGCCCCTCGGCGCCCGGTGCCAGCAGGGCCAGCTTGGCCGGATCGAGGGCCTCTTCGAGCAGGCTGCGCAATGCCGCGACACGCTCGGGCTGGGGGGTGACCTGCAAGGCCGCCGCCACCTGATCCATCATGCCGATCAGGGCCTCATGAGCCTTTTCCGCCTCGTCGAAGAAGCGTTCGCTGACCGCCAGGCTGCCTTCTTCGACGGCGCCATAGATATCCAGCAGCGCCTCGCACAGCTCATCGATCTGTGGCAGCTCGGCCATCTCGGCACCCCGGCCGAGGGTGGTCAGCTCTTCCAGCAGGGCGGACAGCTCCTGGCGCTCGGAGGGGTGTTCACGCCATTTGCGCAACAGCTCCTCGGCATCGAGCAGGATGTCCATGCCTTCGGCGAGGAAAATACCTATCAGTTGCGGATCCCGAGCCTCACCGCTGCGTCCCAGCCGTTCGCCTTCGGCCTGATCCAGGCGCGACTGGTGCATGGCATGCACGCGCTCGATGAAGGCTTCGGCACCCCCGATGGGCGCCAGCGGCTGGTTCTCGAGCTGCTCGAGGCCGATACGGAAGAGCTGCTCGGCCTCGCTGAGCAGTTCGGCACAACTCAGGTCGATCTCGACCAGGTTGGTCTTGAACTCCTTGACCAGTTTCTCCAGCGGCGCGGCGATTTCCGCCATCGGCAGGATACCGGCCATGTAGGCGCTGCCCTTGAGCGTATGCAGGGCGCGCTGCAGCGCATCGGTCACCGGCTGCGGCAATTCGCGGGCACAGTCGGCCAGGAAGCCGACCAGGGTTTCCAGGTGGGTTTCCGCTTCGTTGCGGAAGATTTCCAGCAACTGTGGGTCGAGGGGCTCGCCATCGAGGGGCTCGCTCTCCGGTGCCTCGTCAGCACTGGGTTCGGCCTCGGCCGGCGTGACCTCATCGGCAGTGACGGTAGCCTCGACAGCACCCACGGGCTCGGCTACCTCATCGGCTTCCGGGGCGTCAAACTTTGGGGCGGGCTGCCCCTTGGCCAGGGCATGCGCCGTGGCGGCCAACTGGTCGACATCGTCACGCTGGCGCTGGGCCTTGGCGGCGAACTCGTCGACCAGCGCCGGCATCAGCGCCACCACGTCGAGCACCACCTGCTGCACCGGGGCACTCGGCTCGATGCTGCGATCGAGCACACGGTTGAGCAGATTCTCGATGGACCAGGCCAGTTCGCCGATGACCAATGCCCGCACCATGCGGCCACTGCCCTTGAGGGTATGGAAGGCGCGACGCACCTCGATCAGGGCGTTCTTGTCGTCATTGTCGGCCTGCCATCTGGGCAGGTACTCGGCGATGGTCTCCAGCACCTCGCCGGCCTCTTCGATGAACACCTCGAGCAGGTCTTCGTCGACCGGCTCCTCGTCAGCAGGCGGCGGCAGCAGGCTCGGCGGCACCTCGGCAGCGGGCGGGTTGATGGCCTGCACCGGGGCGGCCATGACATCGGCCATGGACAATGGCTTCTGCGCCTCGTCCGCGGCGGCGGCGACCGGTTCGGGAGCGCTGGGCAGCTCCACCTCCGGCAGGTCGAGATCCGCCAGCTCCAGATCATCCCAGTTGCTCTCGGCGGGCGGCTCATCCTCGCCGAGCTGCCAGGCTTCGTCCGCCAGCTCGAAGTTGCCTTCATCCGCGGACTCGCCGTCGGCCTGGGGCTCTGGCAGCGGCTCGAGCGGTTCCAGGTCGAGGGAGAAGTGCTCCAGCGGCTGATCGATGACCGTCTCGTCGAGATCCAGCGGCTCGGCATCGAGCAGCCAGTCGCCATCCTGCGCCGGCTCGGCCTCAGGTGTGGAAGGCTCTTCGCTCAAGGGCTGTTGCAGCAGGCTGTCCTCGGCGCCGAGCAGTTCGATTTCCTGCAGCGGATCGGCCAACGGCGCCAGTGGCTCGGGTTCGGCCACGGGCGCGTCGAGGATCGACGGCTTGGCCTTCAGCGGGTAACCGAGCGACTCCAGGCTCTCTTCGGCGACATCGAGAATCATGTCCCCCGCCGCGCCATGGTCTTCGCTGAGGCGTTCGAGGTAATACTCGACGCTGGTGATGGCATCGGCCAGGGTGTCCAGGCTTTGCCAGTTGGGCACCGCCTTGCGCGCCAGCAGTTGCTCCTGGATGTAGCGGTTGCAGGCTGCGAGCAGCTCGGCTGCGCGCGGCAGCGGGATCATCGCCAGCCCGCCGCGTACCTGGGTCAGCAGCTCCGGGGCACGCGCCAGATGCTCGTGGTTCCACTGCGAGGCGATGAACTCGATGATCGCGTCCTTGGCCTGTTCCAGGCCGTTGCGCGCTTCCTTGATGACCAACTGGTGAATCTGCCCCACGTCGGTGGTCGGCAGGTGGCCCTGTTCGCTCTGGCTGTCTTCGCTGGGGCCGACCATGCCGGCCAGGGTCGCTTCGACGTAGAGCAGGGCACCGGCCACATCCATCAGCACCGCATCGCTGGGCTCGCGCTGCCCCAGGGAGAGGCCATGCACGACATCGATCTGGTCGAGGATCACCTTGCGCGGCTGGGCGAAACCAAGCACGGCCAGGGTATCGGCGATCTGCTTGAGCGGCGCCAGCAGAGCGTCCAGCTCGCTGGGGCGGCTGCGGTCGCTGCGCACGAACAAGTCGAGGCTGTCCTTGACCCGCACCAGCTCTTCGCACAGCGCTGCCACCACCGAACGCATGGCGTCGCGGTCGGGACCAGCCAGGCGGGCGCGCTCTTCGTCCACCACTTCGGTGTCCGGCAGCGCGTCGTCAAGGCGGTACTGTTCCTTCAGGGCACGAATGCGCGGCGACTGCGCCGGCGCCTTGGCCACGTAGAACAGCAGGTTCTTGGTCAGTTCATCGGGAGCGGGCTGGTTGATGCCATCGGCGCCCTGTTCGACCAGACGCTTGAGCTCCTTGTCCACCTGGCGCAGCAGGGTGCGCACCGAGGTGCCGTTGACCACGCTGCCATTGGCCAGGCCTTCGACCATGCCGGAGGCGATCTGCCACAGGGCGCCCAGCGGGGCGTCCTTACACAGGTTCTCCAGGCGCGCGAAAACCCGCGCCATGTAGCCGAGGTTGGTGGCCAGATCCTGATTGCGGATGATGCCGACCAGAGCCATCTGCAGCATCTGCCGCAGCTTGCGCAGCAACACCGGCAGTTCGGCGGTGCGCAGGCGTGCCAGGCCACCTTCCGGCAGTGCCGGCTGGCGGGTGGACATGTCCGGGGAGAACAGGCTGGTTTCCGACAGCAGCTTTTCGCCACGCGCGGCGCGCAGGTCGTTGAGCAGCGGCAGCACCACCATGGGCAGGTCGCGCCGCGCACTCTGGATGCGGTCGAGGTAGGCCGGCATTTGCAGGATGGCCTGCATCAGCACTTCCAGCGCCTCGCCCTGGTTGGCCACACGGCCTTCCATCAGGGCCTTGGCCAGTTGCTCCATTTCTTCGGCGAGCAGCGCGGCGCCGTAGAACTCGACCATCTGCAAGGTGCCGTGAACCTGGTGCACGTAGGTCAGGCAGAAGCGCATGCGCGTCGGATCCTGCGGGTTCTCGACGAACGCCTCCAGTGCCTGCCGCGCCTGCTTCAGGGTTTCCGCAATCTCGCCTTTGACCCACTCCAGGGCGACATAATCATGCCGATCACCCATAGCCACTCCACTCATAAACTTGGCCTTATCCCTTGCGGGTAAACGCCAGAACTCGCTCGTCGGCCAGCGGCACCAATTGCGGGTGCTGCCAGCCGGCTACCTCGCCCACGCCCACGACCAGCAATCCTCCCGGCACCAGGCTCTCGACCAGGCGATTGAGGATGTCGCGACGGCGCCAGCGGCGGAAATAGATCAGCAAGTTCTGACAAAAAATCACATCCATGCCGGACATCGGCGCCGTGGCCAGTTCCAGCACATTGAGCCGGGCACAGCACACACGTGCCGCCAGGCTCGGTACCACCTTGAAACGTCCATCGGCCTGCGCGAGAAAATAGCGTTCGCGCAGCGCACTGCTCACCTGCTCCAGACGGCGCGCCGAGTAACAGCCTGCGCGGGCCTTCTCCAATGCGCCCAGGCTGATATCCGTGCCGGTTACCGCGAAGTGCTCCGGCGCCTCGCTGCCCTGCAATGTCTCGGCCGCCAGGATGGCCAGGGAATAAGGCTCCTCACCACTGGAACAGCCCACACTCCACAGTTCCCAGGGCTTGCCCAGCCCGGCCGCCAGGCGCTCCTGCAGGTACTGCCCGAGCACCTCGAACGAGGGCTGATGGCGGAAGAAGCGGGTCTCCTGCACGGTCAGACGATCCAGCAGGGTCGACCACTCCACCGCACCGCGCGGCCCATCGGTCACCTGGCGGTAGTAGCTGGCGTAATCCGTCACGCCCAGTTCGCGCATGCGCGCGCTCAGGTTGGTCTGCAGGAATGCACGGCGTTGCTCGCTGACCACCACGCCGGTGCGCTCTTCGAGGAGCGTCTGCCAGTCGTGGAAATCGGCTTGCGACATGTCGGCTACGGGCGTCAACGCCCAGATGCCGGCTGGCTGCATACCCTGCCCCTCGCCCTGTGTCATGGCTGTCACGCGGCAGTCGCGTCGGCCCGCCGCTCTCCTTTATCAGGCGTCCGGGAGGGTGAAACCGGAAACCGACTTGCGCATCTCACTGGCCATCTTGGCCAGGTTACCGATGCTGCGCGCGGTGGCGGTGGTACCCGAGGACGTCTGCGAGGTGATTTCCTGAATCACGTTCATGGTGTTGGAAATGTGGCCGGCCGAAGAGGCCTGCTGCCGTGCAGCGTTGGAGATGTTCTGGATCAGCGCCGCGAGGGTCTTCGATACCTTCTCGATCTCTTCCAGGGCCACCCCGGCGTCCTGCGCTAGGCGGGCACCGCGCACCACTTCGGAAGTCGTCTGCTCCATGGAGATAACGGCCTCGTTGGTGTCGGTCTGAATGGTTTTCACCAGCGCCTCGATCTGCTTGGTGGCCGCCGAGGAGCGTTCTGCGAGGCGTTGTACCTCGTCCGCTACCACGGCGAAGCCGCGACCCGCATCACCGGCCATGGACGCCTGGATCGCGGCGTTCAGGGCGAGGATGTTGGTCTGGTCGGCAATGTCGTTGATCAGGCTGACGATGTCACCGATCTCCTGGGACGATTCACCGAGGCGTTTGATCCGCTTCGAGGTGTCCTGGATCTGCTCACGGATGTTATCCATGCCGGTGATGGTGTTGTGTACGACTTCGTTGCCCTTGTTGGCGATGGCTACGGAACGTTCCGCTACCGCCGAGGATTCGCTGGCGTTGGCCGATACCTGGTCAATCGACACGGCCATCTCGTTGATCGCCGCCGAGGCACCGGCAATTTCCTGCGCCTGGTGCTCGGAAGCCTCGGCCAGATGCATGGCCGTGGCCTGGGTTTCCTGGGCGGCCGAGGCCACCTGCACGGCGGTCTGGTTGATGGTGGCCACCAGGTCGCGGAGCTGGTCGATGGAGTAGTTGATGGAGTCGGCGATGGCGCCGGTGAAGTCCTCGGTTACCGTCGCGGCCACCGTCAGGTCACCGTCGGCGAGGTCGGCGATTTCATCGAGCAGACGCAGGATCGCCGCCTGGTTACGGTCGTTCTTCTCGGCGGTTTCGGCCAGTCGACGGTTGGTTTCACGCACCATCACTAGGCCGATGAGGATGATCGAACCCAGCGCCAGCACACCCAGCGCATAACCGAACAGGGTGTTGATGGTGCGCCCAGCGGCCTGCCCCTCGAAGCCGACGGCCAGTTGCGAGGCCTTGTCCAGCAGGGTCTGCGAGACGGTGAAGATGGAATTGGCCGACTCACGCACCTGGAACAGTTCCGGCGAGGTTTCCAGAATCTCGTCCACCGAACCGGATACGAACTCGAACAGCTCGGAGATTTCCGAGAGGCGCTCCAGGGCCTCTTCGTCGGTCACCTGGCTGATCTCCATGGCCGCGTTGCCTTCGAGCATGGCATTGAGCACGCGGCCGAACAGGCTGGCGTCACGACCGAACATGTCAGCGGCCTGCACCGAATCCTCGTCACCGGCCAGTACCTTGTTCACCGAGCCGAGAATACGTTCGGCCAGCAACGACTGACGCTGGGCCACGGCCACCTGGGCCGCCGGCGCGCCACTTTCCAGGAGGATGTCGACTACCTCCTCGTACTCGACCTGCAACTGCGGAATGGTTTCGGCCAGGGTGGCGGCAACCTGGTGCAGCGACAGTACGGTCTGCTCGCTGGCCAGGATGGCGTCGGCATTCTGCCGCAGGCTGTCCCAGTCCTGCTGCACGGCTGCCATCTGCGGCGCCACCGCCTCGGGTGCCGGCGGCAGCCCGGTTTCGGCGTCCCCATCGGTGAGGAAGTTCCAGCGCTGCTGGAAGTCGTTGCGCGCATCGCGCAGCAGGCCGAAGGCCTCGGACTTGCCGGTGGCCGCTTCCGTGGCGTTCTTGGCGATACGCTGGGACAAAACGCGCAGTTCACCGGAGTGACCGATGTACTCGGTGTCATAGTTCGACTGCGTGTTCATGTACGCGAAGTTGGCGAACTCCAATATGATGGAGACGATCAGCACCACGAACAGGCCCGCGATCAGCGCACTGCTACGCGCTCCGCCCAACAAGTTGCTTGCATTGAGTTTCTTCATTATCTGGCCCCCGCCTGGACCAACCGCACAACGGCTTTCGTGTAACGCCAAAAGGCCGGCAGAGCCGACCCAACCGAAAATCTTCTAATAAGCGACATCGAGGAACGCCTGGTCTCGTATCAAAGCCTGTGGGCTGAAGACCAACCAGGGTTGCTCACGCTGGAATAGCCCGTGGATGAAGGGCTGCATGCTCGCCTCCAGAGGCGGTAGCTGCTCGGAAAAGGTATCCACGGGAAAATGCTGCATACCGAAGACTTCGTCGACCGTAAGGCCTGCGAAGATGTCCTGGTGGTCGACGACCAGCACGCGGCGCAGCTTGCGCAGCGGTGACAGCTCATTGCCGAAGAAACCACACAGATCCATCACCGGCAGCAAACGACCGCGAACGTTGGCCACACCCTTGACCCAGCTCTTGACCCCCGGCAACTGGGTGTAACGCGGCTCGTGGAGCACCTCGCCCACTTCCCCCATCGGCGCCACGAAATAGCGCTCGCCCATGCGAAAACCGATGCCGCTCCAGGTCTGCACCGCCGCCTGCTGGGAGGGCAGGCCGGCAGCCAGCGCACGACAACGCTGATCGATCTCGAGCAGAATCTGGAAAGGGGTCAATACGTCCGACATGCCCGCCCTGGCCTTCTTATGGAGTATTCGGACGACACGGCATCAGGGCACCTCTGAAATGGACCTGCGCGACCATCACTGCCTCGCCTGGTTTTTCAGAGGTATCCATCAACCGGCCAGTACCGAGTTGAGGGTTTTCAGCAGCGTATCTTCGTCGACCGGCTTGGTCAGGTAATCCTTGGCGCCCTGGCGCTTGCCCCAGACCTTGTCGGTTTCCTGATCCTTGGTGGTGACGATGATCACCGGGATATGACTGGTTTCGGCATCCTTGGTCAGTTGACGAGTCGCCTGGAAACCATTGAGGCCGGGCATGACGATATCCATCAGCACGACGTCGGGTTTCTCCTGGCGGGCCAGGGCCACGCCGTCCGCACCATTTTCCGCCTTCAGCACCTGATGCCCGTGCTTTTCCAGCATGGCGGTCAGCTTGTACATCTCGGTCGGGGAGTCATCAACTATCAGAATTCGAGCCATGGTGTTTCCCAATACAGAAGAGGCGTACGACCCGTGGGCCGCGACGTCAGGAGGCTTGTTCTACCGGAGTGAAGTCCGGCACATGAGTCTTGATGGCACCGAGCAGCTCTTCCTTGCTGAAGGGCTTGGTCAGATACTGATCGGAACCCACGATGCGTCCTTTGGCCTTGTCGAACAGACCATCCTTGGAGGACAGCATGATCACCGGGGTGGATTTGAAAGCACTGTTGTTCTTGATCAGGGCACAGGTCTGATAACCATCGAGACGCGGCATCATGATGTCGACGAAGATGATGCTCGGATGGGTGTCGGCGATCTTGGCCAAGGCATCGAAGCCGTCGACCGCAGTGATGACTTCGCAGCCCACCTTCTTCAGCAAGGTTTCCGCAGTGCGACGAATCGTCTTCGAGTCGTCGATCACCATCACTTTCAAGCCGTCGCAATGCTGTTCCATGTTTGCCCTACCATCGCCTCGGTGAGTCGTTCATTTACTTGCTTTCAGTATGCCTGAGGCCCTGTTACCGGAGGGCGTGCGCACCACCGACGGGCCTTTGTAGCACACTCTCCAGATGCAATCTATAAGCCCGCCGGGGCGCTCAGCACCCTTGACCACCGCCCCGCCTGACGCCACCCTGACAGCCCTTATCCGGCACAACCCACAAGGCTTGCGCCCCTATCTTTCCTGCGGAGAGTCACCCCATGAGCCTTAGTCTCGGGATCGTCATGGATCCCATCGCGGACATCAACTTCAAGAAAGACAGCTCGCTGGCCATGCTGCTGGCGGCCCAGGCTCGCGGCTGGTCGCTGCTCTACATGGAACAACGGGATCTTTACCAGGCCCGCGGCCAAGCCCGAGGTCGCATGCGCCCGCTGAAGGTATTCAACGACGCGCAGCACTGGTTCGAGCTTGCCGACGAGCAGGACAGCCCCCTTGCCGAACTGGACGTGATCCTGATGCGCAAGGATCCGCCCTTCGATAACGAGTTCGTCTACTCCACTTATCTATTGGAACAGGCCGAGCGTGACGGCGTGCTGGTGGTCAACCGGCCACAGAGCCTGCGCGACTGCAACGAAAAATTCTTCGCCACCCAGTTTCCTCAATTCACACCGCCGACCCTAGTCAGTCGTCGGGCCGATATTCTGCGCCAGTTTGCCGATGAGCACCGTGACATCATTCTCAAACCCCTGGATGGCATGGGTGGATCACAGATATTTCGTCACCGTGCCGGCGACCCCAACCTCTCGGTGATTCTGGAAAGCCTCACTCAGCATGGACAGCAACAGATCATGGCGCAAGGCTACCTGCCAGCGATTCTCGAGGGTGACAAGCGCATCCTGATGATCGATGGCGAGCCGATCCCCTATTGCCTGGCGCGCATTCCCGCTGCTGGCGAAACGCGCGGCAACCTGGCCGCAGGCGGCCGTGGCGAGGCTCGCCCACTGACCGAGCGGGACAAGGAGATCGCCGCCGCCGTCGCCCCCACGCTGCGGGAAAAGGGATTGATCTTCGTCGGCCTCGACGTGATCGGTGAGCACCTGACGGAAATCAACGTCACCAGCCCCACCTGCATCCGTGAGATCGATGCGGCCTTCGATACCCGTATCGGCGAACGCCTGATGGCCTGCATCGCCGAAAAACTTGGCGCAAAAGCTTGACGCAAGTGGCAGCCTGGCGCTTCGCGCTTGCAGCCTGAAGCGCCGCGCCGCAGACTGCGCGTCACTCAAAGCAGACCCGATGTGCGATGAACGCAGCAACTCCTACCCCCACCGCCAGTTCGACCAAGGTGCGCCCGGCCGACCGCCTGGGCTTCACCCTGTTCGTCGCGGCTGCGCTGCACATCGCCCTGATTCTCGGAGTCGGCTTCACCCTGGAGCCACCGCCGCAGATCAGCAAGACGCTGGAAATCACCCTGTCCACCTTCAAGAGCGAGGAAAAGCCCAAGGAAGCGGATTTCCTCGCTCAGGACAACCAGCAGGGTAGCGGCACCCTGGAACAGGCGGCCGCACCGAAGACCACCGAACAGGCGCGTTTTCAGGACAGTGAGGTGCGCAAGGTCACCCCGCCCAGCGCGCCGCAGCAACCGGCCAGCAAGCAGCAAGCGCCCAAGGCGGCCGTGGCCACCCGCGCGCCCCAGCAGCAGAAAACCCCGGTCAAGCGCGAAGAAAGCAAGCCCGTGCGCGAAACCAAGCCGGCGCCGGTGTTCGACTCCGCGCAACTCTCGGCGGAAATCGCCAGCCTGGAGGCCGAGCTGGCCCAGGAAGTCCAGGCCTACGCCAAGCGCCCGAAGATCTACCGCCTCAGCGCCGCCTCGACCATGCGCGACAAGGGCGCCTGGTACAAGGACGAGTGGCGCAAGAAGGTCGAGCGCATCGGCAATCTCAACTACCCCGACGACGCCCGCCGCCAGCGCATCTACGGCAGCCTGCGCCTGCTGGTGTCGATCAACCGCGACGGCAGCCTCTATGAAGTGCAGGTGCTGGAATCCTCCGGCCACCCGGTGCTCGACCAGGCCGCCCAGCGCATCGTGCGCCTGGCCGCGCCCTATGCCCCCTTCACCGGCGACCTGGCCGACATCGACCGCCTGGAGATCATCCGCACCTGGCGCTTCGAGCGCGGCGACCGGCTGTCGAGTAACTGATAGGAGCAGCTGCAAGCTTCAAGCTTCAAGCTTCAAGCCGCAAGAAATGCCACCCTCGCCCACCAGGCTTTTCGCTTTTACTTGCAGCTTGTGGCTTGCAGCTTGCGGCTTCAAACTACCCATCATGAAGACTTCAGCCCCCACTTCGCTCAAGCATCACTTTCTGATCGCCATGCCGCATATGGTCGATCCGAACTTCGCGCAGACCGTCACCTACCTGGTCGAGCACAACGATCAGGGGGCCATGGGTCTGGTGATCAACAAGCCCAACGGCCTCAACCTGGCCGACGTGCTGGAGCAACTGCGCCCGGACGAGGAGCCGGCCGTGCTGTGCCACAGCCTGCCGATCTTCGCCGGCGGCCCGGTGCAGACCGATCGCGGTTTCGTCCTCCACCCGGCTGGCCAGCAGTTCCAGGCCACCCTGGATCTGGGCGAGCTGGGCCTGTCCACCTCGCAGGACGTGCTGTTCGCCATCGCCGACGGCAATGGCCCGGAGCGTTACCTGATCACCCTTGGCTACGCCGGCTGGGAAGCCGGGCAACTGGAAGCCGAGCTGGCCGAAAACGCCTGGCTGACCTGCCCGGCCGACAACGCCATCCTCTTCGACCTGCCCTTCGACCAACGCCTGAACGCCGCTGCCGCATGCCTGGGGGTCAATCTCAGCCTGCTCACCTCGCAGGCCGGGCACGCCTGATGAGCGACAAGCCACTGCGCCTGCTGCTGGGCTTCGACTACGGCACCAAGCAGATCGGCGTCGCGGTCGGCCAGGTGATCACCGGCCAGGCCCGCGAGCTGGGCACGCTCAAGGCGCAGAACGGGGTGCCGGACTGGAACCGCGTCGAAGCGCTGATCAAGGAGTGGCAGCCGGACGCCGTGGTGGTCGGCCTGCCGCTGAACATGGATGGCACCCCCAGCGAGATGAGCGCCCGCGCCGAGAAGTTCGCCCGCCGCCTCAATGGTCGCTTCAACCTGCCCGCCTACACCCACGACGAACGCCTGACCACCTTCGAGGCCAAGGGCCAGCGCCTGCGTGAGGGTCAGAGTGGCGGCTATCGCGAGCGCCCGGTGGATGCCCTGGCCGCAGCGCTGCTGCTGCAAGGCTGGCTCGAGGAACATTGCCCGGGCTGAACCTGTCGGCCCGCAACGAGGAGTCTGTGATGCTACCCAACCCCAACGACCTGCTGCCAGCCATGGCCAGCGCGCTGACCCAGCACCTGAACCAGCGCCAGATCGGCGAACCCCGCTTCATCGGCATCCGCACCGGTGGCGTCTGGGTCGCCCAGGCCCTGCTGGCTGCCCTGGATCGCGATGACGCCCTGGGCATCCTCGACGTGTCCTTCTACCGCGACGACTTCACCCAGAACGGCCTGCACCCGCAGGTACAACCGTCCGAGCTGCCCTTCGAGATCGAAGGCCAGCACCTGGTACTGATCGATGACGTGCTGATGAGCGGGCGCACCATCCGCGCCGCGCTGAACGAACTGTTCGATTACGGCCGCCCGGCCAGCGTCACCCTGGTCAGCCTGCTCGACCTCAATGCCCGCGAACTGCCGATCCGCCCTGATGTGGTCGGCGCCACCCTGTCGCTGGCCACCAACCAGCGGGTAAAATTGTCCGGCCCCACGCCGCTGACCCTCGAACTTCAGACGCTCGCCAACTGAGACTCCCCGCGATGACGCCACTCGCCGCCAAGCGCCCGCTGCAGCTCAATGATCAAGGCCAACTGCGCCATTTCCTCTCACTCGACGGCCTGCCCCGCGAGCTGTTGACCGAAATCCTCGACACCGCCGACTCCTTCCTCGAAGTCGGCGCGCGGGCGGTGAAGAAAGTCCCGCTGCTGCGCGGCAAGACGGTGTGCAACGTGTTCTTCGAGAACTCCACGCGCACCCGCACCACCTTCGAGCTGGCCGCCCAGCGCCTGTCGGCGGACGTCATCAGCCTCAACGTGTCGACCAGCTCCACCAGCAAGGGCGAGACGCTGTTCGACACCCTGCGCAACCTCGAGGCCATGGCCGCCGACATCTTCGTCGTGCGCCATGCCGACTCCGGCGCCGCGCACTTCATCGCCGAACACGTATGCCCGAACCTGGCGATCATCAACGGTGGCGACGGCCGCCACGCGCACCCGACCCAGGGCATGCTCGACATGCTCACCATCCGCCGCCACAAGGGCGACTTCGAGAACCTCTCGGTGGCTATCGTCGGCGACATCCTGCACTCGCGGGTGGCGCGCTCGAACATGCTGGCGCTGAAGGCCCTGGGCTGCCCGGACATCCGCGTCATCGCGCCGAAGACCCTGCTGCCCATCGGCCTGGAGCAAAGCTACGGCGTGCGCGTGTTCAGCGACGCCAACGAGGGCCTCAAGGATGTGGACGTGGTGATCATGCTGCGTCTGCAACGCGAGCGCATGCAGGGCGGCCTGCTACCCAGCGAGGGCGAGTTCTACCGCCTGTTCGGCCTCACCGAGCAACGCCTCAAGCTGGCCAAGCCGGATGCCCTGGTGATGCACCCGGGCCCGATCAACCGGGGCGTGGAGATCGAGTCGGCAGTGGCCGACGGCCCGCAGTCGGTGATCCTCAATCAGGTCACCTACGGCATCGCCATCCGCATGGCCGTGCTGTCCATGGCCATGAGCGGGCAGAACGCCCAACGTCAACTCAATGCCGAGGAGGCCAACTGATGCGTACCGCAATCCTCGGCGCCCGCGTGATCGACCCGGCCAGCGGCCTGGATCAGGTCAGCAACCTTTATATCGATGGCGGCAAGCTGGCCGCCATTGGCCAGGCGCCGGCCGGTTTCACTGCCGACAAGACCCTCGACGCCCAGGGCCTGATCGCCGCGCCAGGGCTGGTCGACCTGTCCGTGGCCCTGCGCGAGCCGGGCTACAGCCGCAAGGGCAGCATCGCCAGTGAAACCCTGGCCGCAGCGGCTGGCGGCGTCACCAGCCTGTGCTGCCCGCCGATCACCAAGCCGGTGCTGGATACCTCGGCGGTGGCCGAGCTGATCCTCGACCGCGCTCGCGAAGCCGGGCACACCAAGGTCTTCCCCATCGGCGCCCTGAGCAAAGGCCTGGCCGGCGAGCAGCTTGCAGAACTGGTCGCCCTGCGCGATGCCGGCTGCGTGGCTTTCGGCAATGGCCTGGACAACTTCCGCAGCAGCCGCACCCTGCGCCGCGCACTGGAATATGCAGCCACCTTCGACCTGCAGGTGATCTTCCATTCGCAGGACTTCGACCTGGCCGAAGGCGGCCTGGCCCACGAAGGCCCGACCGCCAGCTTCCTCGGCCTGGCCGGCATCCCGGAAACCGCCGAAACCGTGGCCCTGGCCCGCGACCTGCTGCTGGTGGAACAGAGCGGCGTACGCGCGCACTTCAGCCAGATCACCAGCGCCCGTGGCGCCGAGCTGATCGCCGATGCCCAGGCCCGTGGCCTGCCGGTAACCGCCGATGTGGCGCTGTACCAGTTGATCCTCACCGATGAGGCGCTGATCGAT
Organism: Pseudomonas sp. NCHU5216; assembly: GCF_052156495.1. NCBI lineage: Bacteria > Pseudomonadati > Pseudomonadota > Gammaproteobacteria > Pseudomonadales > Pseudomonadaceae > Pseudomonas > Pseudomonas sp. NCHU5216. Next base: position 61,729 of record NZ_JBQLIX010000004.1, read on the forward strand.
TTCTCCAGCCTCTATCACGTGCAGCCGCCACTGCGTTCGCGAGCCGACCGCGACGGCCTGCGCGAGGCGCTGAAGGCCGGGGTGATCTCGGCCATCGCCAGCCACCACCAGCCGCACGAGCGTGACGCCAAGCTGGCGCCCTTCGCCGCCACCGAGCCGGGCATCAGCAGCGTGCAATTGCTGCTGCCACTGGCCATGAGCCTGGTGCAAGACGGCCTGCTGAATCTGCCAACCCTGCTGGCGCGCCTGTCCAGCGGCCCGGCCGCCGCACTGCGTCTGCCGGCAGGCAGCCTGAGCGTGGGCAATGCTGCCGATATCGTGCTGTTCGATGCACAGGCCTCCACCGTTGCGGGCGAGCAGTGGTACTCCAAGGGCAGCAACTGCCCCTTCATCGGCCACTGCCTGCCCGGCGCGGTGCGCTACACCCTGGTGGACGGGCAGATCAGCTACCAGGGCTGAGCCGACACGAGCCCGCCACCCGGCGGGCTCACGTAGGGTGCGCTGCGCGCACCAGCCTTTAGAGAGTTAGTGGTGCGCGCAGCGCACCCTACTCGCTAGCCAGGAGTTCTGGGCGGCGGTTGCGGTGCCGAATTCGGCATGGCCCGGCGGGCTGCTCGCTTCGCTCGCGAGGCCGCCCTACGGGTGGTGTTCCGAGCAGCCGGCGTCCCGCTTCGCTCTGCGCCCAACGATCGACTTCATCGTTCGCGACAAGCATCGCACTCGCCACGACATTGGACGAATGCGTGACTCGACAGTCATGATCCACGTCAGGTTAGGCAGCCGAAATTTTCCAAACGCCACCGCCCTATGACCCCACCCGCGCCCACTGGCGCCGGTCTGGCGTCGCGCTGGCCTTGTTCAGGAGCTTTTGAGTTATGTCGCGCTTACCTGTGATCGTGGGTTTTGGGGGTTACAACGCAGCCGGGCGCAGCTCCTTCCACCATGGCTTCCGTCGTACCGTGCAGGAGTCGCTGGAACCCCAGGCGCGCCAGGAGACCCTGGCCGGGCTGGCGCAGATGATGAAGCTGGTGCGCGTGGTCGATGGCCAGTATCAGGACCAGCACGGCCAAGCGCTGAGCCTGGCCGAGATCGAAAGCCGCTATGCCAAGGAAATTCTCGCCGGTACTCTGGTGCGCCGCATCGAGCAGCAGCACCTGGATCCGGACGCCGCGCACTGGCAGAAAAGCATCGGCGTGGCCCCGGCCAATGGCAACAGCCTGAGCTTCGTCACCCTGCGCAAACAACTGCCCGAGCCACTGCCGGCCAACTGGTCGGTGGAAGAGCTGGAGGGCAACGAAGTGCGCGTCACCCTGCACGACAGTTGCGAGTTCAAGGTGGACAGCTATCGCCCGCTGGCGGTGAAATCCGCCGGCCAACTGCCCAGCGGCTTCGAGCCGAGCGAGCTGTACAACTCGCGCTTCCACCCGCGCGGTCTGGCCATGACCGTGGTCGGCGTCACCGACGCGTTGCGCTCGGTGGGCATCGACTGGCAGCGCATCGTCCAGCACGTGGCACCGGATGAGATCGCCGTATTCGCCAGTTGCATCATGAGCCAGCTCGACGAGAACGGCTTCGGCGGCATGATGCAGTCGCGCCTGAAAGGCGGCCGCGTCACCGCCAAGCAACTGGCCCTGGGCCTGAACACCATGCCGGCGGACTTCATCAACGCCTACGTGCTCGGCAGTGTCGGCACCACCGGCAGCATCACCGGTGCCTGCGCCACCTTCCTCTACAACCTGCAGAAGGGCATCGAGCAGATCGTCGCTGGCAAGGCCCGCGTGGTCATCGTCGGCAGCAGCGAGGCGCCGATCAACCAGGAGTGCATCGAGGGCTACGGCGCCATGGGCGCACTGGCCACCGAGGAAGGCCTGCGCCAGATCGAAGGCAAGAGCGAGGTGGACTTCCGCCGCGCCAGCCGTCCGTTCGGCGACAACTGCGGCTTCACCCTGGCCGAGGCCTGCCAGTTCGTGGTGCTGATGGACGACGAGCTGGCCCTGGAGCTGGGCGCCGATATCCACGGCGCAGTGCCGGACGTCTTCATCAACGCCGACGGCTTCAAGAAATCCATTTCCGCCCCCGGCCCGGGCAACTACCTGACCGTGGCCAAGGCCGTGGCCAGTGCCGTGCAACTGCTCGGCCTGGACGCCGTGCGCAGCCGCAGCTTCGTCCATGCCCATGGCTCCAGCACCCCGGCCAACCGCGTCACCGAGTCGGAAATCCTCGACCGCGTGGCCAGCGCCTTCGGCATTGAGCAGTGGCCGGTGACGGCGGTCAAGGCCTTCGTCGGTCACTCCCTGGCCACCGCCAGCGGCGACCAGGTGATCGCCGCTCTCGGCGCCTTCAAGTACGGCATCGTGCCAGGCCTGAAAACCATCGATGCGGTGGCAGGTGACGTGCATCAGGATCACCTGAGCCTGTCCACCGAGGATCGCAAGATGGGCGAACAGGCGCTGGACGTGGCCTTCATCAACTCCAAGGGCTTCGGCGGCAACAATGCCAGCGCCTTGGTACTGGCCCCCCATGTGGTCGAGCGCATGCTGCGCAAGCGCCATGGCCAGGCCGCCTTCGACGCCTACCTGGCACGCCGCGAGAGCACCCGTGCCGCCGCTGCCGCCTATGATCAGCTAGCCCTACAGGGCAAGCTGGACATCATCTACAACTTCGGCAACGACATGATCGACGACCAGGCCATCTCCATCACTACCGAAGAGGTGAAGGTGCCCGGCTTCGAGCAACCGCTGGTGTTCAAGAAGGACGCGCGCTACAGCGATATGCTCGATTGAGCGAAGCGCCAACGGCGCACCAATCCGTAGGAGTGAGCTCTGCTCGCGAAGCTTCTGGATCACCCAGGTTCGCGAGCAGAGCTCGCTCCTACAGGTCAGGCTTCATGGTTGCAGATCGCGCGCCAGCTCGATCAACTCGCCGCGCCACTCGGCAGCGGCCGGCAGCGCCAGGAAAGACGGATTGAGAAAGGACTCGCGCGCCTCGTAGGTGAGCACTTCGCCGGCCAGGTTCAACACCTCACCACCGGCCCCTTCCAGCACACCCTGCGCCGCCGCCGTATCCCACTGTGAAGTGGGCGCCAGGCGCGGGTAGCAGTCAGCATTGCCTTCGGCCAGCAGGCAGAACTTCAGCGAACTGCCGATATTGGCCAGCGCCGGCTCACCGAAACGCGCGGCCCAGCCTGCGAGCAGGCTTTCCTGCGCCGGACTGGAATGGCGCTTGCTGGCCACCAGGGTCAGGCCCTGCGCCGGCGCCAGGCGCACGCGAATCGGCTGCTCGTCACCTGGCGCCTCGCTGCACCAAGCGCCCAGGCCGGCGCCGCCGTAATAGCAGCAGCCATTGGCGGGAATACCCACCACACCGAAGACCACACGGCCTTGCTCGATCAAGGCGACATTGACCGTGAACTCTTCCGAGCCAGCGATGAATTCCTTGGTGCCATCGAGCGGATCGACCAGCCACCAGCGCGTCCAGGCTGCGCGTTCGTCCAGGGGGATATCGGCAGCCTCTTCCGACAGCACCGGAATCTCCGGCGCCAGCGCCTGCAGGCCATCGAAAAGAATATGATGCGCGGCCAGATCGGCGGCGGTCACCGGCGAGGCATCGGCCTTCTCTGTCACCGCCACGTCGCTGCGCCAATAAGGCAAGGTCGCCGCGCCAGCTTCACGCACCAGCTCGATCACCTGGGGAATAGAGGGATGACTCACGGGCGGAACTCCCCGCGCTGGGTCAGCAGGTCACGCACCAGGTACAGCGCCGCCAGCGCTCGGCCTTCGCTGAACTGTTCGTGCTGGGCCAGGCTCGACAGCTCACGCAGGCTGATGCGGTCGACCCGCATCGGCTCGGGCTCGTCACCCGGCAGGCGCTCCTCGTACAGATCACGCGCCAGCACCACCTTGATCTTCTGGCTCATGTAGCCGGGCGACAGGCTGAGCTCGGTGATGTACTCCAGTTCGTGCGCGCCAAAACCCGCCTCCTCCTTGAGCTCACGGTTGGCCGCCACCAGCACGTCCTCGCCCGGCTCGATCAACCCCTTGGGCAGCGACAATTGGTAGTCGTCGGTGCCGCCGCAGTATTCCTCGACCAGCACCGCATGCTCGGCATCGAGCATGGCCACCACCATCACCGCGCCGTAGCCCGGCCCCTTGCCGACCAGCCGCTCGTAGGTGCGCTCGGCGCCATTGGAAAAGCGCAACTGCACCTCCTCGACACGGAACAGGCGGCTGCTGGCGACGATCTCGCGAGCGAGAACCGTGGGTTTTTGACGCATGGGGCGACTCCTTGGCGAGACCTGGTCGGTTATCATACAGCGGCTTTGACGATTATCCCCGGCGCAGATTGCGCGTTCGCGACGCTGGCCGGCAGATTCACGACCTCTACTCATCAGGCGCGCCCATGCCTCATCTGCCCTGGCACCAGATCGACACCGTCCTGCTGGACATGGACGGCACCCTGCTCGACCTGCACTTCGACAATCACTTCTGGCTCAGCCATCTGCCACGGCGCTACGCCGAGCACCACGGCATTAGCCTGGCGCTGGCCGAAGCCGAGCTGCTGCCGCTGTTTCACCAACATGCGGGCACCTTGAACTGGTATTGCCTGGACTTCTGGAGCCGCGAGCTGAAACTGCCGATCCGCGAACTCAAGCGCGAAGTGGCCCACCTGATCGCCCTGCGCCCGGATGCCGAGGCGTTTCTGCGCGCCCTGCGCGAGGCCGGCAAGCGCGTGGTATTGATCACCAACGCGCACCGCGACTCGCTGTCGCTGAAGCTGGAGCGCGTCGAACTGGCGCCCTGGTTCGAGCGCCTGATCAGCTCCCACGACTATGGCTTTCCCAAGGAGAACCAGCAGTTCTGGTTCGCCCTGCATCAGGACGTCGACTTCGACCCGGCGCGCAGCCTGTTCATCGATGATAGCCTGCCGATCCTGCGTAGCGCCGGGCGCTTCGGCGTCGCCCACCTGCTGGCCGTGCGCCAGCCGGACAGCCAGGCGGCGCCCAAGGACACCGAGGAGTTCGCGGCGGTGGAGGATTACCACAGCCTGATCGCAGGCCTCTGAGGACGTCCATGGACATCAAGCAGTTGAAGTTTCTCGTCGCCCTCGACGAAACCCGCCACTTCGGCCAGGCCGCAGCGCGTTGCCACGTGACCCAGCCGACCCTGTCCATGCGCCTGCGCCAGTTGGAAGAAGAGCTGGGCCTGGAGCTGGTACGGCGTGGCCAGCGCTTCGAGGGTTTCAGTGCCGAGGGCGAGCGCATTCTCGCCTGGGCACGCAGCCTGCTCGCCGCCGAGGACGGCCTATATGCCGAAGCTGCCGCCTGTCGCGGGCAACTGGTGGGCACCCTGCGCCTGGGTGTGGTGCCGCTGGCCAGCTTCGACCCGATGCACCTGGTCAGCCTGTTCGCCGAGCAGCATCCCAGCCTGAACTTCCAGCTACATGCCTTGAGCAGCGAACGGATTATCGAGGGTCTGGGGCGCAACCAGCTCGATCTCGGCCTGTCCTACCTCGACCGCCTGGATCGTCAGCACTTCGCCTGCCTGGAACTGGCGGAAGCGCGCATGGGCCTGCTGTTCTCTCCCCGGCACTTTCCCTTCACCAGCAACAGCCTGCGCTGGGACGAGCTGGCCGCGGTGCCGCTGGGCCTGCTGTCCAGCGGCATGCACTTTCGCCAGTCCATCGATCACAGCTTCCGCGCACGTGGGTTGAGCCCGCGAGTGCGCCTGCAAACCGACGCCGTGCATCAGTTGACCCGCGCCGTCGGCGCCGGGCTGTGCTGCAGCATCATGCCGCTGCAGACCGGCGACTGGCCGGCCGCCCCGCACCTGCGCCTGCTGCCCATCGAAGACGCGCACACCCTTGCCCCCATGGGCCTGATCCGGCGTCGTAGCGCTCCCGATTCGCCGCTGGCGCAGGCCTGCTTCGAGGCTGCGGAACAGTGGCTGGCGCGCCACTCGGCAAACTGATAGATCCTGTCGATCAGGATATCGAATCAGACGATTAGACGACCGCCGGGCAACGGCTTAGGCTAGCTGAGTCAAATTGTCTCAGGGAGTCACCGATGCCCCAGCGCAAAGCCTCCCCAGCCGCTTCCAGCGCCTACAGCTACGCCGAACTGGGCTCTCGCCAGGCCCATCAGGCCGCCCTGGCCGAAGAATGCGCCCTGGCCATCAGCTACAACGATCTGAACCAGGCAGTGATGATGGTTTCGCCTCATCATCTGGAAGATTTTGCAATAGGTTTCAGCCTCGGCAATGGCCTGATCAGTTCTATCGATGACATCTATGACATCAACATCCGCGGCCTTGCCGAAAGCCGCGAGGCGCGCCTCGAAGTCAGCAGCCGCTGCTTCTGGGCGATCAAGCAACAGCGCCGGCAACTGGCCGGCAGCAGCGGTTGCGGCCTGTGCGGCGTGGATGCCCTGGAACAGGCACTGCCAAAGCTGCAGGCACTGCCCGGAGCGCCGCTGCCCCCTCTGGCGCACCTGCAAGGCCTGCGTGAGCGCATTGGCGAACAGCAGCAACTGGCCCGCAACAGCGGCGCTCTGCACGCCGCCCTGTTCATCGATGGACAGGGCGAGATCCGCCTGTGCCGCGAGGACATCGGCCGCCACAACGCCCTGGACAAGCTGATCGGCGCCCTGGCCCGCCAGCGTATCGACACCACCACGGGCTTCGCCCTGGTCACCAGCCGCTGCAGCCTGGAACTGCTGCACAAGGCCGTGCGCGCTGGCCTCGGCACCCTCGTCAGCCTGTCGGCGCCCACCGCCCTGACCGTCGAGTGGGCACGCCGCCACCGCCTCAACCTGATCCATCTTCCCCATCACAGTACGCCGCGCGTCTACAGCCCGGCGCCCGCTCCTGAAGAATCCGCATGAGCCTGCAACCCGTCGACCCTCGTTACAAACCCTACAACGGCCCCGCCGCCGGTTGGGGTGCGCTGAAGAGCGTCACCCGCTTCTGGCTGGACAGCAAGCAGCCGTTCAAGAACCTGCGCGCCCTGCTCAAGACCAACCAGAACGGCGGCTTCGACTGCCCCGGCTGTGCCTGGGGCGATTCGCCCGAGGACGGGCGCATCAAGTTCTGCGAGAACGGCGCCAAGGCAGTCAACTGGGAAGCCACCAAGCGCCGCGTGGACGCCGCTTTCTTCGCCCGCTACACGGTCAGCCAACTGCGCGAGCAGAGCGACTACTGGCTCGAATACCAGGGCCGCCTGACGCACCCGATGCGCTACGACGCCAGCACCGACCGTTACCTGCAGACCACCTGGGACGAGGCCTTCGCCCTGATCGCCGAGCACCTCAAGGCGCTGCCGAGCCCGGATCAGGCCGAGTTCTACACCTCTGGCCGTGCCAGCAACGAGGCAGCGTACCTGTACCAGTTGTTCGTCCGCGCATACGGCAGCAACAACTTCCCTGACTGCTCGAACATGTGCCACGAAGCCAGTGGCGTGGCGCTGATCGAAAGCATCGGAGTCGGCAAGGGCACCGTGACCTTCGCCGACTTCGAGCATGCCGACGCCATCTTCGTGTTCGGCCAGAACCCCGGCACCAACCACCCGCGCATGCTCGAACCGCTGCGCGAGGCGGTCAAGCGCGGCGCCCAGGTGGTCTGTTTCAACCCGCTCAAGGAGCGCGGCCTGGAGCGCTTCCAGCACCCGCAACATGCTCTGGAGATGCTCACCAACGGCTCCGAACCGCTCAACACCGCGTTCTTCCGACCGGCCTTGGGTGGCGACATGGCCGCCGTGCGCGGCATCGCCAAGTTCCTCCTGCAGTGGGAACGCGAGGCGCAAGCCAAGGGTGAGCCGGCCGTGTTCGACCACGCCTTCATCGCCGAACACAGCGATGGCCTGCAGGCTTATCTGGAGGCGGTGGACGCCACCGACTGGCAGCATATCGAGCAGCAATCCGGGCTGCCTCTGGCCGAAATCGAACAGGCCGCGCGCATGTACCGCCGCGCCGAGCGGGTAATCATCTGCTGGGCCATGGGCCTGACCCAGCATCACCATTCGGTGCCGACCATTCAGGAAATCGTCAACCTGCAACTGCTGCGCGGCCAGATCGGCCGCCCGGGTGCTGGCCTGTGCCCGGTGCGCGGCCACAGCAACGTGCAGGGTGACCGCACCATGGGCATCAATGAACGCCCGCCGGCGGCCCTGCTCGACGCCCTGGAACAACGCTTCGGCTTCAGCGTGCCGCGTCACGACGGGCACAACACGGTGGAGGCGATCAACGCCATGCTGGCGGGCCAGGCCAAGGTGTTCATCGGCCTTGGTGGTAACTTCGCCCAGGCCACCCCGGACAGCCCGCGCACCCATCAGGCCCTGATGAACTGCGCGCTGACCGTGCAGATCAGCACCAAGCTCAACCGCAGCCACCTCACCGTCGGCCGCGACGCGCTGATCCTGCCCTGCCTGGGACGTACCGACATCGACCGCCAGGCCGACGGCCCGCAGGCGGTGACGGTGGAAGACTCGTTCAGCATGATCCACGCCTCCTACGGCCAACTGGAGCCGCTGAGCGGCAGCGACATGCGCTCGGAACCGGCCATCATCGCTGGTATCGCCAAGGCTACCCTGGGCGATCATCCGGTGGATTGGGACGCGCTGATCGCCAACTACGAGCGCATCCGCGAGCTGATCGCCGACACCATCCCCGGGTTTCGGGACTTCAACCGCCGCGTCGCCAACCCCGGCGGCTTCTACCTTGGCAATGCAGCCAGTGCGCGAACCTGGCAGACCAGCACCGGGCGTGCCCTGTTCATGGCTCATGCGCTGCCGCAGAGCCTGATCCACGAACGCATCCGTGGCAGCGGCCAGCAGCCGGATCTGATCCTGCAGACACTGCGCTCGCACGACCAGTACAACACCACCATCTATGGCCTCGACGACCGCTACCGGGGCGTGCGTGGCCAGCGCAACGTGGTCTTTGCCAACGCGGCCGATATCCGCCGCCTGGGCCTGACCCCGGGGCAGAAGGTGGACATGCTGTCGCTATGGGACGACGGTATCGAGCGCAAGGTGGAGGGCTTCACCCTGCTGGCCTTCGACATTCCCAGCGGCCAGGCTGCGGCCTACTACCCGGAAACCAACCCCCTGGTACCGCTGGACAGCTACGGCGTCGGCAGCCACACCCCGACCAGCAAGTTCGTCGCCATCCGCCTGCTGCCTTCGCAGGCGGGCAAGCTGCTGGCCGCCGGCTGACGGGAGGCGCGGAACCTCGCTCAGGGCCGGCCGGTCAATGGCATGACGCCGAAGCACGGCTCCCTGACGAGGTTTTCATGAAGTCACTGCAACTCTTTTTCCTGACCCTGGGCATCGGCAGTGGCGGTTACGCTTTCGCCGACAATACCGAGGCCGGTCTCGGCGGGGCATTGGGTGGCGCGGTCGGCGCGCTGGTTGGCCAGCAGGTCGGCGGCAACACCGGCGCGGCGGTGGGTGCAGGCCTCGGCGGTGCAGCCGGTAGCATGGTCGGCGCGGATCGCCGCAGCCGCACCGAGGCCGCCATTGGCGGCGGCTTGGGCGCAGCGGGCGGCAACGTGCTCGGTCAGCAGGTCGGCGGCAATACCGGCGGCCTGGTCGGCGCCGCCGTCGGTGGCGGTGTCGGCGGGGCGCTAGGCAACCACATGGGCAACGCCAGCTACGACGATGATCGGCGCGGCAAGCACCGCCACCACCACCACGGCAAGAAACACAAGAAGCACTGGCGCCGTCACTGACGGATGCCGAGCACCCAGGGTTCATGGCGGCGTCCGAAGGCGACTTCGACCTGCGCCTTGAACCCTGATCGCTCGTAACTGCGCGGCCAGCCCCGGGCCAGTTCGCGATAGGCGTAGGGAAGGCTCAGGCGGTCGTTCGCAAGATCGATGATCGCGCCGTAACCGGCCTCCCCGGCCTGGCGATAAGGTTCAATATGCCCGACCAGCACGACCTGGCGCTGCCGATCGGGCCAGCGCTTTCGCAGTATTTCGGCATCGGGCCCCGCATCCACCAATACCAGGCGGCTGGCCTGCTGCTGCTCGTGCAACAGACGTCGGCGGCGCTCGTCACGCTCGCGCTGCAGCACCTGGCTCTCGGGTCTGCTGCGCAACTCCATTTCGGCGGCCTGCAAGGCCTGGCGCGCCTGCTCGATCTGGCGCTGGTAGGCCGGCCCATCCAGTTCGAGCACCAGCCAGACTTCGCGCTGCGCTTGCCGCATCAGGGCATCTCCGTCCGAGCCGGGCGCGAACCCCAGCTCGCGCAACTTGGCTTCGTCCAGCCAGGGCAATTGCCCTCCATGGCCGGGACGTTGCCAACTGAGCTGCAGGCGCAATACCTCCTCGCCCTGGTCAGGCAGCCAGCCACTCTGGACGCGCTGCAACTCGCGCTCACTGAGCAGCAGCCGCGCCTCGGGCTCACCGCTCCGGTTGTACCAGACGCCCCCCAGGGCGAGTGCATTGCTCAGCAGCACCACCCCCAGGCCCAGCCACAGCGCACGCTTCATGGCGCACCGCCTGGCGCGCTACGCCGCCAACGTTGCAGCACCACCAGAAGCAGCAAGGCGATCAGCCCGAGCAGGAGGAAGAACAGGTAGTGCGGCAGCAACAGCCACCACCAGTCGAACAGCTTGGCGAAGAGCATGACCAAGGCGAAGACCAGACCGGTATTGACCACCTCGCCCCAGCCGCGACGGATGCCGAGCCACATCGTCGATCCCGCGAGAACGAAGCCGAGCACCTGGTAGAAGGCCTCGATCCAGTTCGATGGCCAGTCGAGGTAGCTGCCGCGCCCCCAATAGGACAGCACCAGCACCGGGCCGAGCAGGTAGAGCAGCCCCATCACCCGATAGCAGGCGGCGAACCCCGGATAACGGCGCTGCTCGAGCCACTGCGGCACGAGCAGCAGCACCACCAACGGCATGAACAGTTCCGGCCGCTCGCTCAGCGTCCACCAGTGCCAGCCTGCCCAGTCGCCGATGCGCGCGGCGACGAACAGACCGAAGCACAGCAGCGCCACCACCAGCAGCAGACGCTGGCGACACTGATAGGCCAGCAACAGAGCCAGCGCTGCCCAGGGCAGCAGGGCCTTGTCCGAAGGCGTGATATTGAAGATCTGCCCGAGCATCGACAGATTCAGCACGAAGCAGACGAATGCCAGCACCGCCGCCAACTTGGCGTAGTAGCCAGAGGCGTCCCGCGCCTGCAGCCAGAAGCACAGCAGCAGGCTACCCAGGGCACTGCCGAGCAGGATGGCGACTTGCGCGAAAGCGTCGAACAGGCCCCAGAACTGGTAGAAGAGAAAGAACAGTCCAGCCGCCAGGGCCAGCGCGCCGAACAGCGAGGCCAGGCGCATGCCCAGCGACAACTGCCGCGCGCGGGCATCGGCATCGATATCCAGCGTCTGGCGATAGTGCGCCAGCAAGCCTTGATGATGGCTGGCGACGGCCTGCGCCTGCGCCTCGCTCAGTTGCAGCACATGCTCCCGGCGCAGCTCGGCCAGTTCCTCGCGAAAGGCGGCGATACGGGCGGCGCGCTGCTGCGCCTGCTCACGCTGGAGTTCGGACATGGGCACTCCCTGGCGGTTGACAGCCCACAGCCTAGCAGGCCAGGCCCAAAGGTGCGCAAGGCGCGGGGTATGTGGCTCTGGGTAGGGTGCGCCGTGCGCACCGCTGTCATTCCCTCAGCAATGCCGCCAACGCCGAGCGCAGCGGCTCGGGAATGGTCACCGGGCGGTTGCTCGCGCGCTCGACGAACACATGCACGAAGCGCCCAGCAGCGCAGGCTTGTTCCTCACCGGCCTTGAAGATCGCCAGCTCGTACTGCACCGAGCTGTTGCCCAGCTTGCCGACTCGCAAACCGACCTCGATGGCATCGGGGAAGGCAATGGAAGCGAAGTAGTCGCAGGCCGAGCTGACCACGAAGCCCACCACCTCGCCGTCATGGATATCCAGCCCACCCTCGGCGATCAGATAGGCATTCACAGCGCTGTCGAAGTAGCTGTAGTAGGTAACGTTGTTGACGTGGCCGTAGAGGTCGTTGTCGTGCCAGCGCGTGGTGATCGGCTGGAAGTGGCAGTAGTCGCCACGCAGGTGTTGGGGTTGGCTCATCGAGAGTCCTTTGGATGGTGTGGTGCGCGCGGCGCACCCTACGACGAAATAGCGCCGACACGTAGGGTGCGCCGCGCGCACCAGCGGCAATGTCGCTTCAATAGGCCGCCTGATAAATGGCCAGGGCCTGCTGCTCGTTCATTTCACGCGGGTTGTTCACCAGCAGGCGCTGCTGCAGCATGGCGTCCGCCGCCAGTGTCGGCAACATGGCCTCGCTGACCCCAGCATCGCGCAGGCGCGTCGGCAGGCCGCTGCGCTGGCTGAACGCGGCCAGGGCTTCGATCAGTTGCTCGGTGTGCGCCGCCGCACTGCCCGCACGCAGGCGCTCGCCCAAGACCAGCGGCGCCAGCTCGGCATACAGCGGTGCAGCGGCTGGTGCATTGAAGGCCAGCACCTGCGGCAGCACCAGAGCGTTGGACAGCCCATGGGGAATATGGAAATGCCCGCCCAGCGGATAGGCCAGGGCATGCACTGCCGCCACAGGCGCGTTGGCGAAGGCCTGGCCAGCCAGGCAGGCGCCGAGCAGCATGGCCTGGCGCGCCTCGCGGTTACCGCCGTTGTGCACCACCTCGTCGAGGTTGGCTGCCAGCAGGCGCAGCGCCTCACGCGCCAGCAGGTCGGAAAGCGGGTTCTTCTTCAAGGCGCTGGTATAGGCCTCGATGGCATGCACCATGGCGTCGATGCCGGTGGCAGCGGTCACCGCCGACGGCAGGCCGAGGGTCAGGTCAGCGTCGAGCAGGGCCAGATCGGGCAGCAACAGCGGTGAAACCACGCCCATCTTGGTGGTTTCGCCGGTGGTAACGATGGCGATGGGCGTCACCTCGGAGCCGGTGCCGGCAGTGGTCGGCACCTGGATCAGCGGCAGGCGCCGACCACGGGCATTGCCCACGCCGTAGATATCGCTCAGCGCCTGGGCGCAATCGGGATGGGCCAGCAAGGCCACCAGCTTGGCCACGTCCATCGAGCTGCCGCCACCGAAGCCCACCACCAGCTCCGCCTGCAGCTCGCGGGCCTGGGCCACGGCTGCCAGCACCACGGCCTCGGGCGGGTCGGCCAGCACCTGGTCGAAGACCTGCACGGCCATGCCGGCGCGGGTGAAGCCCGGCAGCAAGGGTTCGAGCAGGCCCAGACGGGTGATGCCCGGGTCGGTGACGATCAGCACGCGCTGGGCGCCGCGCTCGCGGCAGAGTTCGGCCAGGCGCAGGCTGGCGCCGGATTCGCAGAGCATCTGCGCGGTGGTGGCGAAGCTGAAGGGATGCATGGGATTGCTCCTCTTGTTGTAGCCCGGATGCAATCCGGGGTTGCTCTTGCGGATGGTGCGCACAGCGCACCCTACTTGCTACGGGGCAGCATGCCTCATCTGTAGGGTGCGCTGCGCGCACCAATAACCCAAGCTAGAAGGCGAAGCAGTCCTCGGCCATGACCATCATGCAATCGGCACCACCCAACAGCGCTTCGCGGTGCGCGCTGGCGCGCGGCAGCACGCGGCGCAGGTAGAACTCGGCACTGTGCAGCTTGGCATGGTAGAAGGATGCCTCGCCGCTGCCCGCGTCCAGCACATCCTGCGCCCGCGCCGCGGCCTGTAGCCAGAAGCCGGCCAGCAGCACATAGGCCGAGTATTGGAGGAAATCCACCGAAGTGGCACCGATCTCCTGCGGGTCGCGCTGGCAGGCAGCAATCACGCCACTGCTCAGTTCACGCCACTCGTCCAGGCGGGCCTGCACGACGCTCGCCATTTCCTTCAGCGCCGGGCGCGAGGCCTGGACATCACACAGCGCACTGAACTCGCCCCGCAGGGCAGTCAATTCGGCGCCACCATCCGCCAGCAATTTGCGGCGGATATAGTCCAGTGCCTGGATGCCATTGGTGCCTTCGTAGAGCTGGGTGATGCGGCTGTCGCGCATCAGTTGTTCCATGCCCCATTCGCGAATGAAGCCGTGGCCGCCATAGACCTGCACAGCATGGCTGGCCACCTCCTGACCCATGTCGGTGAAGAATGCCTTGACGATGGGGATCAGCAGCGCCGCGCGCTTGCCGGCCGCCTTGCGTGCCTCTGGCGAGTCGGCGCCGTGCTCCAGATCGAGCTGGCGCGCGGTGTAGGCCGCCAGCATGCGGCAACCCTCGACCAGGGTCTTTTGGGTCAGCAGCATGCGTCGCACGTCGGGGTGAACGATGATCGGGTCGGCTGCCTTGTCCGGCGCCTGCGTCCCTGCCAGCCCACGCGATTGCAAACGCTCGCGGGCGTAATGCAGCGCACCCTGGAAGGCCGCCTCGCCTATGCCCAAGCCCTGCAGGCCGACCTGAAAGCGCGCGTCGTTCATCATGGTGAACATGCAGGCCAGGCCCTGGTTGGCTTCGCCCACCAGATAAGCCGTGGCGCCATCGAAGTTCATCACGCAGGTGGAAGCGCCCTTGATGCCCATCTTGTGCTCGATGGCGCCGCAACTCAGGGCGTTGCGCTCACCCGGCGCGCCCTCGGCAGTGGGCAGGAACTTGGGCACCAGCAGCAGGCTGATGCCCTTCACCCCGGCCGGCGCATCCGGCAGGCGTGCCAGCACCAGGTGGATGATGTTCTCCGACAGATCCTGCTCGCCGCCGCTGATGAAAATCTTGTTGCCGGTGACCCGGTAGCTGCCGTCGGCCTGTGGCTCGGCGCGGGTGCGCAGCAGGGCCAGGTCGGTGCCGGCCTGCGGCTCGGTCAGGCACATGGTGCCGGTCCACTGACCGCTGACCAGCTTGTCCAGATACTGCTGCTTCAGCGTTTCGCTGCCGTGCTTGTGCAACGCCAGCACGGCGCTCTCGGTCAGCCCGGAGTAGATGCGGAAAGACAGCGACGCGCCCATCAGCATCTCATGAAAGGCAAAAGCCACCAGTTGCGGGAAGCCCTGGCCGCCGTACTCCACAGGCCCGGTCATACTCGCCCAGCCGTTATCCACGTACTGCCGGTAGGCCTCGGCGAAACCCTTGGGTGTACTGACCTGACCGTTTTCCAGGTGGCAGCCTTCCTCGTCACTGTTGCGATTGAGCGGGGCGATCTCGCCAGCGGCAAAGGCCGCCGCTTCTTCCAGCACGCCGTCGATCAGCTCGCGATCCAGGCCGTTGCCCAGGCGCTGGCAGTGATCCGCTGCATCGAAGAGTTCGTGCAACACGAAGCGCATATCGCGCAATGGTGCCTGATAGCTCATACCTGGCCCTCCTGTACGTCACTGAAACGCTTGTTGTCGCTGGCCAGGCGCTCGATCAGCGCCGCCGGCTGCCAGTGTGCGCCGAAACGTTCGGCCAGGTGCAACAGGCGCTGACGGATGGCCGCGACGCCCTCGCCATCGGCCCAGGCCATCGGCCCGCCGCGCTCGGCAGGGAAGCCGTAGCCATTGAGGTAGACCAGATCGATGTCGTGGCTATTGGCAGCGATCTTCTCTTCGAGAATCTTCGCCCCCTCGTTGACCAGCGCCAGCAGGCAGCGCTCGAGAATCTCCTCGTTACCGATGTCACGGCGGGCGAAGCCCAGGCGCTCGGCCTCGGCCTGCACCAGGGCGTCCACCTCGGGGTCATGCTCGGCCTGGCGGCTGCCTGGTGCGTAGAGGTAGTAGCCCTTGCCGCTCTTCTGGCCGAAGCGGCCCAGCTCACAGAGGCGGTTGTCCACTTGCACCGCCGGGTCGTCCTGGCCCTGGCCGGCCAGCTCGCGGGCACGCCATTCCAGGTCGATACCGACCACGTCGTACATGCGGAACGGCCCCATGGCGAAGCCGAAGCCCTGCAAGGCGGCGTCCACCTGATGCGGCCAGGCGCCTTCGAGCAGCAGCATGCGCGCCTCGCGCACGTAGGTGTGGAGCATGCGATTGCCGATGAAACCGTGGCAGTTGCCCGCCACCACCGCCACCTTGCCCATGCGCGCGCCCAGTTCCTGAGCGGCCTCGAGCACGGCCGGCGCAGTCCTGCCGCCGCGCACGATTTCCAGCAGTTTCATGATGTGCGCGGGGCTGAAGAAGTGCAGACCCAGCACGCATTCCGGCCGCGAGGTGACGGCGGCGATGGCGTCGATATCCAGCGCCGAGGTGTTGCTGGCGAGGATGGCACCAGGCTTCATCACCCCATCCAGTTCACGGAAGATGCTTTGCTTGAGTTCGAGGTTCTCGTACACCGCCTCGATCACCAGGTCGGCCTCGGCCAGCGCCGCGTAGCCGTCCACGGCCTCGACGCGCGCCCGCCGCGCTGCGGCCTCGGCGGAGTCGATACGGCCCTTGGCGACGTTGTGCGCCCAGGTTTGCTCGGCCATCTCCAGGCCGGCCTCAACCATCTGCGGGTTGTTGTCCAGCCACAGCACGCGCAGGCCGGCATTGGCCAGGCTGATAACGATACCGCGGCCCATGGTGCCGGCGCCGATCACGGCGGCACAGCGAAGCGGCGAGACGACTTTGTTCATTGTTATTCCTCTCGTGCACGAACAGGCTGGGCACCCTTAAAAACTACCTGCGTTGTCATCGCTGCGTTAAAAACAGGCTCAAAATGCTCATTTACAACCCGTAAACTCCGCTTTTTCGCCTGTTTTCGCCTTGCGCTGACTGCCTCGCCTACGTTTTTAAAGGCACCCAGAAGCTTGGGTCACGATAAGCAAGCCGCTACTATTTTTGAAATTTAGTCTTGTGATACGACGTATTCAGTAGATGAATTTCGCTAATTTCGACCTCAACCTGCTGCGCGTGCTCGATGCCCTGCTGCGCGAACAGAACGTTTCCCGCGCCGCCGAACGCCTGGCCCTTAGCCAGCCGGCGGTGAGCAATGCGCTGAATCGCCTGCGCGAGCTGCTCGGTGACCCGCTGCTGGTGCGCGTGGGCCGGCGCATGCAGCCCACGCCACGGGCGCTGGCCCTGGAGGCACCAATCCGCAGCGCGCTGCGCCAACTGGAGCAGAGCCTGAATGCCGGCGAGTCCTTCGAGCCGGGCGAAAGCCGCCAACGCTTCCGCATCGCCGTCACCGATTATGTCGAGCTGGTATGCATGCCGCGCCTGCTCGACCGCCTCAGCCACAAGGCGCCGGGCATCGGCATCGATATCCGCCACCTCAGCCCCAGCCTGCCAATGGAGGCGCTGGACAAGGGCGAGCTGGATCTGGTGCTGGGCCGTTTCGACGAAATTCCCGCGCGCTTCGCCCGCCGTCACTGGATGAGCGAGACACTCAGATTGGCGGCGCGCAACGGCCACCCGCTGTTGCAGGGCCAACCGGATCTGACCACCTTCCTGCGTCTACGCCACCTCTGGGTGCACGGCGGGCAGACTCGCGGCATGGTCGATCAGTGGCTGGGGGAACAGGGCCTGGCGCGGCAGATTCTCTACACCACGCCGAACTACCTGCAGGCCGCGCACATCGTCGCCGGCAGCGAGCTGACCGCCGTGCTGCCCACCGCCCTGGCCCGGCATTTCGCCACGCTGCTGCCGCTGCAACTGTTCGAGCTGCCCTTCGCCATCGGCCCCTTCCATCTGGAAGTGGTCAGCCTGGCGCAACGCCAACGTGACGCTGCCCTGCAATGGCTGATCGAGGAAATCATCGCGGTGGCCGGCGACACCTGAACGCGTCCAGGGCAACGCTTTGCATATTGGCCACGGCTCACTGTAGCCCGGATGCAATCCGGGAGACGCTGGCAACCTTCCCCAGCTTGCATCCAGGCTACGGGACTATCGGTGGTGCAATGTTGGTGCGCACAGCGCACCCTACCTCTCGACTTGGCGATCGGCACGCCCACCCAGATACCAGCCGAGCACGCCCCACAGCGCAGCACAGAGCGCACCGACCAGAGCCACCAGCCAGGCGCCATGGCCGAGCAGGTCAAGGCCAGCCTTGGCCCAGCCACTGAGGGCATCGCCGCCACGGTAGATCAGGGTGTCGATAAGGTTCTTCACCTTGTACTTGCTCTCGGCATCCAGCGGGGCGAAGAGCATCTCCCGCCCCGGCCGCACGAAGGCGTACTCACCGATACGCCGCACGATCATCAGCCCCGCGAGCATGGCGAAGGTGGGCGCCAGGGCCAGGCCGAGGAAGCCCAGGCAGACCAGCGCCGGTACGGCGGAGAGCAACACACGCACGCCCAGCTTCTGCGCCACCCGCCCGGTGATGAACAACTGGGCGAGCAAGGCCCCGGCCTGTACGACGAAGTCGATGACGCCGAACACCCGTACCTGCGCGGCGCGATCGGGGAACAGTTCGGCCACCAGGCGCGCCTGCTCGAAATAGAGAAAGGTGCTGACCGAAGTCAGCAGCAGGATGAAAGCACCGATGCCCAGCAGGTAACGCGAGCCCAGCATGCGCGTGAGCCCACTGAAGGGATTGCCCGGTACCGGCCGCCGCGGACTTTCGCTGGACACCGCCCCCGGTCGTCCGGCGCCCTGACGCTCACGCCAGCCCATCAGGTAGCGCTTGAGCACCATGGCCACGCCCAGCAGCACCGCCGCCAACAGCATCAGCCCCGCTTCACCAATGGTGCCGACCAGTAGGGTGCTGAGCAGCGGCCCGCACAAACCACCGACGCTGGCACCGGCAGCGATGAAGGCGAACAGGCGGCGCGCCTGGGCCGCGTCGAACACATCGGCCATCAGGCTCCAGGCCACCGAGACGACGAACAGGTTGTAGACCGAGATCCATACGTAGAACACCCGCGCCAGCCAGACGCTGTCGTGGTCGAGGCGAAACAGCAGGACGAAGGTCAGCAGGTTGAGGCAGAAGAAGCCGTACACCCAGTCGATGAAATGCAGGCGTGGCACCTTCGAGTTGAGCCAGGCGAACAGCGGCACTGCCAGCAGCATGACGACGAAGGTGGCGCTGAACAGCCATTGCAGATTCTCCACCCCGCCGGTGATGCCCATGGCCTCGCGGATCGGCCGCAGCATGAAATAGCCGGCGAACAGGCAGAAGAACAGGGCGAAGCCGGCCAGCACCGCAGCCAGCTCCTCGGCTTGGGCATCGATGGCCTGCGCCAGGCGCCGCGTGAGCGCCTGCATTTCAGGCGAACAGCTCGATGATGCGCTGGCGCTGCGTGGCGTCGGGCATGCGCCCGTGCCCGGCCTGCAGGTTGTCGGCCATGTAGCGCGGATTGGAAGTGGCCGGAATCACCGCCGTCACCGCCGGGTTGGCAAGGATGAATTTGAGCATCAGTTGCGCCCAGGAGGTGGCGCCCAGCTCCACCGTGGCCCAATCCGGCAGTGCCTTGCCGCGCACATGGTCGAACAGCGCGGCGCGCTGGAAGGGCCGGTTGATCAGCACGGCGATGCCCTTGTCGGCGCAGTAGGGCAGCAGCTCGCGCTCGGCGTTGCGCTCGGCGACGGAATAGTTGAACTGGACGAAATCCACCGGCTCCTCACGCAGCACTTCGAGCAGGCGTTCGTGGGCAGAATCCAGATAGTGGGTCACACCGATGTAACGCACCCGGCCCTGCTCCTTGAGCTCACGCAGCAGCTCGAGCTGGGTGCGAGTGTCCTGCAGGTTGTGCACCTGCATCAGGTCGATGGTGTCGCTGCGCAGGGCGGCGAAGCTGGCCTCGATCTGCCGCCGCCCTGCCTCACGCCCGGTGGATGACACCTTGCTGGCCAGGAACAACTTGCGCCGCAGGCCGTTCTCGGCGGCCAACGCCCCGCACACGGCCTCGGCACGGCCATAACTGGGCGCGGTATCCACCAGACTGGCGCCGCCGTTGACCAGGGTACGCAGCACCTCGCGCAGCGGTTTCAGGGCCTTGTCGTCCAGCGCCACGTCATGGGTGCGCGAGGTGCCCAGACCGATTACCGGCAACACCTCGCCGCTGCTGGGAATGGGCCGCGTGAGCAGGGAACCGGAGGCGAAGGCGGCGGATGACAACCAGGGCGCCAGGGCGGTCAAGGCTGCCAGGCTGGCGCCCGCATGGAGGAACTGACGGCGACTGGGCATGGCGTGACTCCTCTCGAACGGGTATCCGTTCGTTATAGGCACAGACCAGGTTCAGACCAAGACGCAGGAGATGCACGATGTCATGCAGATGAAACGTCAGAATGACGCTCGAAGCCCGTTATGCGCGGACATAGAGGAATGCCGCGGTCGTAGTTGAGCAATATGCGGTTACGAAAAACCTTGTTGCGCCGTGGCGCAAAGGCTGACGCAGCAGCAGGCCAAGCGGCTCAGGCAACCCGTGCGGATTGTTCGCTGATCAGCATGCCGTGGGCAACGGTATAACTGCGATGACCGTTCTGCAGCGTCAGCGGGCTGCGGTTGGCAATGATCCAACCTCTGCTCAGCAGCAGTTCGATGTGGGCACGCAGTGCGGGCAGATGGCGTTGCTCTTTCATGGCAGTAGTTCCTTCACTGTCAGGTCATGTGTCGCCCACAGGGCAGCCGCATGCGTGATATGGGTCACATAAGTGTACTGGCGTCCTGCCAGCGCTACCAGCGCCCGGTTCATACAAAATCTTGTAGGAGATTCGCCATGACTTCGGTCATGGAAACCCTCGAACCAGGGCTGGTATGGATGACGGACGCACGGCTAAGCTGTCGCCATGACTTCCTCCGCCCCCTTCATTCGCCCAATGCCGGACAGCACGCTGCACATCGGTGGCGACTGGACGCTGGCTCATTACACCGAGCTGCAAGCGCGCATCCAGCAGCACCAGGGCGGCACTGCACAGGTGGATCTGCAGGCGCTCGGCGCACTGGATACCGCAGGCGCGGCCTTGCTCCTGCAACTGCTGGGCGATCAGCGCTTGCGCGAGCAGGCGGCGACGCTGCCAGCGCGGCGCCAGGCGCTGCTGCTGGCCGTGGCCGACGCCATGGCCGGTGAACAGGCGCCGGTGGAACACGCCCAACCCTCGGCAGTGCGCGAAGTGCTCGGGCATATCGGCGTGGAAATGCAGGAGATGTGGGAACAGGCCACGGCCCTGCTCGGCTTCATCGGGCTGACCCTGAGCACGCTGCTGGCCTCGCTGCTACGGCCACGGCGCTGGCGCATCACCGCGCTGCTGGCCAACCTCGAGCAATGCGGGCTCAACGCCGTGCCCATCGTCGCCCTGCTGACCTTCATGGTCGGCGCGGTGGTGGCCTTTCTCGGCGCCACCATCCTCGCCGACTTCGGCGCCAGCATCTATACGGTGAACCTGGTGGCCTTCTCCTTCCTGCGTGAGTTCGGCGTGCTGCTCACCGCCATCCTGCTCGCCGGCCGCACCGCCAGCGCCTTCACCGCGCAGATCGGCTCGATGAAGGCCAACGAGGAGATCGACGCCATCCGCACCCTCGGCCTCGACCCCATAGAGTTGCTGGTGCTGCCGCGCCTGCTGGCCATGCTCCTCGCCCTGCCCATGCTCACCTTCGTCGCCATGCTCAGCGGCCTGCTCGGCGGCGGCATGGTCTGCGCGGTGGCGTTGGACATTCCGCCGGTGATGTACCTGTCGATCCTGCGGGAGAACGTCGAGCTGACGCATTTTCTGGTGGGCATCCTCAAGGCGCCGATCTTCGCCTTCCTGATCGCCCTGATCGGCTGCCTGGAAGGCTTCAAGGTCAGCGGCAGCGCACAATCGGTGGGCGAGCACACCACCTCGGCGGTGGTGCAGTCGATCTTCGTGGTGATTCTGCTCGACGCCCTGGCGGCGCTGTTTCTCATGGAGATGGGCTGGTGAGCCGGGAAAGCATCATCAAGGTGCGCGACCTGAGCAACCGCTTCGGCAGCCAGGTGGTGCACCAGCATCTGGATCTCGACCTGTACCGTGGCGAGATTCTCGGCGTGGTCGGCGGCTCGGGCACCGGCAAGTCGGTGCTGCTGCGCAGCATCGTCGGCCTGCGCCAACCCAGTTCGGGCAGCGTGCGGGTATTCGGCCAGCAATTGTCGACGCTGCCCGCCACGCAGCGCTCGCAACTGGAACGGCGCTTCGGCGTGTTGTTCCAGCGCGGCGCGCTGTTCTCCTCGCTGACCGTGACCGAGAACATCGCCTTGCCGCTGATCGAGCATGCCGGGCTGTCACGGGCCAACGCCGAGCACCTGGCCCAGGTCAAGATCGCCCTGGCCGGTCTGCCGCTGGGTGCTGGCGACAAATACCCCAGCGCGCTGTCCGGGGGCATGGTCAAGCGTGCCGCCCTGGCCCGCGCCCTGGCGCTGGATCCGGACATCCTGTTTCTCGACGAGCCCACCGCTGGCCTCGACCCCATCGGCGCGGCGGCCTTCGATCAGTTGATCCGCACCCTGTGCGACAGCCTGGGTCTGAGCGTGTTTCTGGTCACCCATGACCTGGACACCCTGCATAGCATCTGCGACCGGGTGGCGGTGCTGGCGCAGAAGAAGGTGCTGATCGCCGACCGCCTGGAAGTGGTGGCAGCCAGCGACGATGCCTGGATTCAGAATTACTTTCACGGCCCGCGTGGACGCGCAGCCGCACAGGCCGCCAGCGCGGCCAGGAGCGATTGAATGGAACCCAGAGCCCATCACGTCCTGATCGGCCTGTTCACCGTAGTCACGGTGGGCGCCGCCCTGCTGTTCGCCCTGTGGCTGGGCAAGGTGGGCGCCGACAAGGCCTTCAACGATTACGAAGTGGTCTTCCACGAAGACGTGACAGGCCTGTCCAAGGGCAGCGCGGTGCAGTACAACGGCATCCGCATCGGTGACGTCATCGCCCTCGGCCTCGACCCCAGGGATCCGAGCATCGTCCGCGCGCGCATCCGCGTCGGCGGCGATACCCCGATCAAGAGCGACACCCACGCCCGCCTGGCGATCACCAGTATCACCGGCCTGGCGGTGATCCAGCTCTACGGCGGCACCACCGGCAGCACCTTGCTCAAGGGCGAGGACGGCCACCTCGGCGTGATCATCGCCGACCCTTCGCCGCTGTCACGGCTGATGTCCAATGGCGAGGATCTGGTGCTGGGCATCACCCGCCTGCTGGATCAGGCCAACCGCCTGCTCTCGGACGACAACACCGCGCATGTCAGCCGCACCCTGGCCAATCTGGAACAGGCCACCGCTGGCCTGGCCGGGCAGCGCCAGGAGCTGAGCAGCGCGCTGCAGCAGGTAGCCAGCGCCACGCGTGAGGCGGGCGAACTGCTGCGCACGGCCAACCGCCTGCTCGACGGACAGGGCAGGCAGACCCTGGAGAACACGGAACGCCTGAGCGCCTCGCTGGAGCGCAGCAGCCGCACCCTGGAGCAACTGCTCGACAACAATCGCCAGGCCCTGGACAGCGGCATGCAGGGCCTCAGCCAACTCGGCCCGGCCATCGGCGAGCTGCGTGACACCCTCGGCGCCCTGCGCAGCTTCTCGCAGCGCCTGGAACAGGACCCAGCCGGCTACCTGCTGCGCAACGACAGCATCAAGGAGTTCCAACCATGAAGCGTCTTTCCCTCCTGCTGCTGGCCAGCCTGCTCGGTGCCTGCTCGCTGCTGCCGCAGAGCGAACCGCTGGACACCTACCTGCTGCCCGCCACGCCGCTGCCAAGCCATGCTCCCGCCGTCGACTGGTCGCTGCGTATCAATACGCCGAGCAGCGGCCAGCTACTCGACGGCACGCGCATCGTGGTACTGCCCGAGCCTGGCCGGATCAACACCTACCAGGGCGCGCGCTGGAGCGACCGCACCCCGCAACTGCTGCGTCAGCGCCTGCTCGACGCCTTCAACGACGATGGCCGGATCGCCGCCCTGAGCACCGAGGATCAGCATCTGCAAGCGGATCTGGAACTGGTCAGCGACCTGCGCCGCTTCCATAGCCAGTACCGCGACGGCCACCCCGAGGCGCTGATCCAGCTCGATGTGCGCCTGGTGGACGTACGCGATCAGCGCATCCTCGCCAGCCGCCGCTTCAGCGCCAGCCAAGCGGCGAGCGATACCTCGGTGGCCGCGGTAGTGGCCGCCTTCGGCCAGGCCGGCGACCACCTGACGCAGGAACTGGTGGACTGGACAGTGCGCGAAGGGCAACGCGCTACCCCGTAGGGTGCGCCGTGCGCAGCGAGCACTTCACGCCAGGTCATCGGTGCGCGTAGCGCACCCTACACGGCAGGCGGCAGGCGGCAGGCGGCAGGCGAAGGCTTGCATGCGCCTTGGCTAGGCGCCCTGCAACCAGGCACGTACTTCCGCGTAGGGGTAATCCTCCAGCGCGGCAAAGCCGGCCAGTTGCCGCGCCTTGAGCTTGGTCAGCAGCGGCGTGGTCACCCCACAGAGAAAACGCGTCAGGCACTCGTGGCTGGGCATCTGCCCGGTGTGCTGCTGGTGCTTCTCGACGAAGGCGGCGCACAGCGCCTGGGGATCGCGAGCGTTCAACGGCGGCAGCTCCGGCGCCGGTGGCAGTATGGCGACCTGGCCCTGGCAGACCGAGCAATGCCCGCAGTGCTCAGGCGCCTGCTCATCACCGAAGTACAGGGCCAGGCGTCGGCTCAGGCATTCACGGCTCTCGAACAAGGCGAGCATGGCCTGGATACGGGCAATCTCGCTGGCCTCGTGGGCGCGAAAGTGCGCGTGCAGATCATTGGCCAGGGTGTCCACCGCGAACTCGGCATCGAGCACGGCGTAGACCTCGGTCATCTGCTTGCTTTCCAGCTCGACCCAGCCCTTTTCCTGGAAGTAATCCAACGCCTTGACCACCCGCGCCCGCTCGGCACCGTACTGTTGATACAGCGCGTCGAAGTCCAGCGTCGCCCAGGTGCGTGCCCGTTTCGAGCAAGCCAGGATGGCCTCGACGAACTGGCTCCGCTCGCCCTCGAACTTGGTCAGCAGTACATCGTCTTCCAGGAGCAACTTGTAGCGATACTCGGCGAAATAGGCATAGCGCGGCGCGATGATGCCGCGCAGTTCCAGTTGCACCAGCAGGGTCTTGAGCGGCAACGCACGGATATTGCTCAGCTCCGACAGCTGATTGAGCATCAGCTCCCATTGCCCGCCCGTGCCCACTGCGCGCAGGTCGTCGAGCACCGCGCGAATGCCGGAGAGCTCCGGGGTATCGCCGTAGACGAAGTTCTCCAGCACGCTGAGGCCATCGCGGCTGGCCAGCACCAGGCAGTCCGAAGCCTGGCCATCGCGCCCGGCGCGGCCGATCTCCTGGCTGTAGTTCTCCACCGACTTGGGCAGGTCGAAGTGCACCACGTTGCGGATATCACGTTTGTCGATGCCCATGCCGAAGGCGATGGTGGCGACGATGCACTCCAGTTCACCGGCCATGAAACGCCGCTGGATCGACTCGCGCGCCTCATGGGCCATGCCGGCATGATAGGCGCTGACGGCCAGGCCCTGCCCTTGCAGGCGCTCGGCCACCTGCTCGGCAGTCTTCTGCTGGGTGACGTAGACGATACTGGCCTGACCACGACGCGGTGCCAGCCACTGCTGCAAACGTTGCAACTTGGCGCCACCGGGCACGGGCTCCACCAGCAGGTTGAGGTTGGCGCGATAGAAGCCGGTGGTGACCACGTCCGCCTCGGCGATGGCGAATTTCTCGCGCATGTCGGCGATCACCTTGGGCGTCGCCGTGGCGGTCAGCAGCAGCACCTGGGCGATGCCGAACTGGCGCTGGTAGTCGGGCAGCTTGAGATAATCCGGGCGGAAGTTGTGGCCCCATTCGGAGATGCAGTGCGCCTCGTCCACCACCAGCAGGGAGATCGGCACCTGAGCGATGAAGTTACGGAAGCGCTCGTTCTTCAGGCGCTCCACCGAAATCATCAGGATCTTCAGCTCGCCGCTGCGCGCACGGGCCATGACCTCGGCACTCTGCTCGCGGCTCTGCGCCGAATCGATGCTGGCCGCCGCGATGCCGTGAGCATGGAGGAAGGCCAACTGATCCTGCATCAGCGCCAGCAGCGGCGAGATCACCAGGGTCAGGTGCGGCAGGTGCAGGGCCGGTAGCTGATAGCACAGCGACTTGCCCGAGCCGGTGGGAAAGATCGCCGCCGCCGAACGGCCGGCGAGCACGGCGCTGATCACCGCCTCCTGGCCGGGGCGCAGCTTATCGAAACCGAAGACGCGCTTGAGGGTAGACATGTGCTTTCACTCCTTTGAAGCAGCTACAAGCTACAAGCGGCAAGCCTCAAGTGACAAGCCTGCCGAGTTGGCTTCGAGCATATCGCCAAAGACGAAAGTACGCTTTTGCTTCTACTTGCAGCTTGTGGCTTGCAGCTTGCCGCTAAAAGAAAGAAACCGCCCGAAGGCGGTTCTTTTGTGCGGTTCAGCTCAGAGCTGCGGGCCGGCGTTCTTGATCGCGTCGCTGACGTCGAACTTGGCGAAGTTGTCGATGAACAGCTTGGCCAGACCCTTGGCGGCTTCGTCGTAGGCGTTCTTGTCTGCCCAGGTGTTGCGCGGGTTGAGCAGGTTGGTGTCGACGCCCGGCACCGACTTGGGCACGTCCAGGTTGATGATCGGCAGGTGCTCGGTCTCGGCACCGATCAGCGCGCCGCTCTGGATGGCGGCGATCACACCACGGGTGGTGGGGATGTTGAAGCGCTTGCCGACACCGTAGCCACCGCCGGTCCAGCCGGTGTTGACCAGGTAGACCTTGGAGCCGAAAGCGTTGATGCGCTTGATCAGCAGCTCGGCGTATACGCCGGCCGGGCGCGGGAAGAACGGCGCGCCGAAGCAGGTGGAGAAGGTCGACTTGATGCCGCCGCCGGAACCCATTTCGGTGGAACCGACCAGCGCGGTGTAGCCGGAGAGGAAGTGGTAGGCCGCCTGCTCGTTGTTGAGGATCGACACCGGCGGCAGTACGCCGGTCAGGTCGCAGGTGAGGAAGATCACGGCATTCGGCTCGCCGCCCAGGTTCTTCTCGCTGCGCTTCTCGACGTACTCCAGCGGGTAGGCAGCGCGGCTGTTCTGGGTCAGGCTGTCATCGGCGTAGTTCGGTACACGCTCTTCGTCGAGCACGACGTTTTCCAGCACGGTGCCGAACTGGATGGCTTTCCAGATCACCGGCTCGTTCTTCTCGGACAGGTCGATGCACTTGGCGTAGCAACCGCCTTCGACGTTGAACACCACGCCCTCGCCCCAGCCGTGCTCGTCGTCACCGATCAGGTAACGCGACTCGTCGGCGGACAGGGTGGTCTTGCCAGTGCCGGACAGACCGAAGAACAGTGTGACGTCGCCTTCTTCGCCGATGTTGGCGGCGCAGTGCATGGGCAGCACGTCCTTTTCCGGCAGCAGGAAGTTCTGCACGGAGAACATGGCCTTCTTCATTTCACCGGCATAACGCATGCCAGCGATCAGCACTTTCCTGGCGGCGAAGTTGATGATTACGCAGCCATCGGAGTTGGTGCCGTCACGCTCCGGCACGCACTCGAAGTTGGCGACGTTGAGGATCTGCCACTCGGCCTTGCCAGCCGGGTTGTAGGTCTCGGGGTTGATGAATAGCTGACGGCCGAACAGGTTCTGCCAGGCGGTGCCGGTGGTCATCTTCACCGGCAGGTAGTGCGCTTCGGCAGACCCTACGTGAACGTGGGAAACGAAGTGATCCTGAGCGGCGTTGAAGGCCTCGACGCGATCCCACAGGGCGTCGAACTTGTCGGCCGGGAACGGACGGTTGATGTTGCCCCAGGCGATCTGCGCCTCGGTGCTCGGCTCCTGAACGATGAAGCGGTCAGCCGGCGAGCGGCCGGTGCGGTGGCCGGTGCGTACGACCAGCGCGCCATTGGCGGCCAGTTCCCCTTCACCACGGCGGATGGCTTCTTCGACCAGTTGCGCGGCGCTGATGTCGGTGTACACGGCGTTGTTGGCTTGCGTCATGAGGTTCCCCGTCGGCCGCTGGCCGAGTCTTCCGAACGTTGTGTAGTACAGGGGCAACTGCAACTACACGGTAAAAAAGTCGCGGGAGTATGCCAGAAAAGCGAACTACTTGGCATCCTCCGATCCGATCTAGCGCCGATAGTGACAGTCTATTGGCGCTACAGGTTCATCAGTGACGCGTCTGTGACGGCGCTTCGCTACCGGCCCCGGCGAACAGTTGGGCGATGTCAGCGGCATCGAACACATAGCGCTCGTTGCAGAACTGGCAGTCGATCTCCACGCTGCCGCCCTGCTCGGCCAGCAGGGCTTCGGCGTCGGCCTGGCCGAGGCTGGCCAGGGCACTGGCGGAGCGCTCGCGCGAGCAGCTGCAGCGGAACTGCAAAGACTGCTCATCGAACAGGCGCACGTTGTCCTGGTGGTAGAGGCGGTGCAACAGCGTTGGGTTGTCCAGCGCCAGCAACTCCTCGCTGCTGAGGGTATCGGCCAGGGTCAGCACGTGGTTCCAGCTCTCGGCGCGTGCCTCGGGCTCGCTCTGATGGTGCGGCGGCAACTGCTGCAGCAGCAAGCCACGGGCACGCTGGCCGTCGGCCTTGAGCCAGAAGCGCGTCGGCAGTTGTTCGGAGCTGGCGAAGTAGTTGGACAGGCACTCGGCCAGATCCACGCCGTCGAGGGCGACGATGCCCTGGTAACGCTGGCCCTTGGCCGGGTCGATGGTGATGGCCAGCACACCCTCGGGCATCAGGCTCTGCAGATCGGCATCGGCACCGATATGCTCGGCATCGTAGCGGGCGATGCCGCGCAGCTCGCGGGCGCTGGAGCACTCGACCATGAGCAGCGGCAACGGCCCTTCGGAACGTGCCTGCAGCACCAGCAGGCCGTCGAACTTGAGGGTGCCGACCAGCAGCGCGGCGGCGGCCATCATCTCGCCGAGCAATTGCGCCACCGGCTGCGGGTAGGCGTGCTTGGCCAGCACGTGGGCATAGCTTTCACGCAGGGCGACCAGCTCGCCGCGCACGTCGGTGTCGTCGAACAGGAAGCGTTGGCTGAAGTCGTTCATGGCGGTCTGCCCAGGGTCTCGAAAAAGGCTGGCGATTTTATGCACAAATGCCCCTGCAACCAAGGCCCGGACGTCGAGCCGGTCGACAGGGCTGCTTCACATCTGAATAAGGCCTGAACCGAGCATCAGGTCACATTGCATATATCGACCAAGGGTCTAATATGCGCGCGCTTAGGGTAGAGCTGTCATATTTCTGCAAAGGGACTTTTCATGTCGACCTCCTTCCTCAATACCCAGTGGCGGCCAAAACCACTGTTGATCTGCCATATCGTCAGCCTGCTGCTGCTCGCCAGTTGGCTGTGGCAGCCTACGCGGCAACTGTGGGACGCCTTCGACCTGTGGCTGTTCCACCTGCTCAACGACCCGGTGCATGCTGGCGGGCTGTGGGCGCATATCTGGGCCATCGGCAGCATGCGCCCGGTGGACGCCGGCGTCGGCGTGGTGATGCTGGCGGTAATGCTCAAGGCCAACCTGGTGTTCGAGGGGCCGCAGGTACGTCGCGCGCTCTACGCCTTCCTGGTCATGCTGGTGGTGATGCTGCTGATTCGCGTGCTGTTTTCCGACCTGGTCGAGTACATGGGCTGGCAACGCCAGAGCGCCTCGCTGGCGGTGGAAGGCAGCGCTCGCCTGACCGAGATGTTCCCGGCCTGGGAAGAACGCTGGGATCTCAAGGACAGCGCCAGCCGCAGCTTCCCTGGTGACCACGCTTCGGTACTGATGATCTGGGCCTTCTTCCTCAGCTTCTTCGCCCGCGGCTGGCGCCTGGCGCTGGTCTGGGCGATTGCCGTGATCGGCATGCTGCCGCGCCTGGTGGCCGGCGCGCACTGGGGCTCGGACGCCTTCGTCGGCGGCGTGCTGCTGAGCCTGACCGGCATGGCCTGGGGCTGCTACACGCCGCTGGGTTACCGCGCCAGCGAGTGGCTGGAGAAAGTCACCCTGCCGCTCACCTCGCGCCTGGCCAGGCTGCCGTTGCTGGGGCGCATCAGCGTCATCAGCGGGCGCTGAAAGCAGTATAGCCCGGATGCAATCCGGGAATGGTCGCCGTGATTTCCCGGATTGCATCCGGGCTACGGACTGAGGAACACGGCCTAGGGTAGGAGCGAGCTCTGCTCGCGAATTTCGCGGTCGCATTCGCGAGCAGAGCTCGCTCCTACAGACCTGTGCTTAGTCCTCATCGTCCCAGGGGTGGCGCAGGCCGCCGCTCTGCTGCTCGTTGAACTGGTGGATCTGCCGGCGCTGCTTCTTGCTCGGCCTACCCTCGGTCTGCACGCCAAGGGCACCGGCCTTGCGTAACGCCGCGGCCTGTTCGCGGCGGGCGATGCTATCCTCCGTCTCGCGATAGAGCAGCTGTGCCTCCGGCGCACCACGGCGCACGGCGGAAAGCGCCAGCACCTGCACAGTGCGCTCGTCGAAACCGGTGCGCAGCACGTACTCGTCACCCACCTTGGGCTCCTTGCTGGGTTTGCAACGCTCACCGCGATGATGCACCTTGCCCCCTTCTATGGCCGCCTTGGCCAGCGCACGGGTCTTGTAGAAACGTGCCGCCCACAGCCATTTGTCCAGCCTTACCTTGTCGTCGTCTTTTTCGCTCATCTCACACTCTGTTGGTTCAAGCATGCCACTCGTGCGTGCATCCCTGATGCAGTTGTCACACAGCGCATCTAGAATGCGCGGAACTATAGGCCCTGTCAGTCACGGGGGAACACCGTCGTTTTGAAAAACATCGACCTTCTCAGCGTGATCGGCCTGCGCGAATGGATCAACCTGCCCGAGCTGGGTATCGTCGGCCTGCGCGCCAAGATCGACACCGGCGCCAGCACCTCCAGCCTGCATGCCAGCGATATCCAGCCGTTCCAGCGCGATGGCGAGGACTGGGTGCGCTTTACCGCCTACCTCGGCACCCAGGTGCAGCGCCGCCATCGCTGCGAAGCGCCACTGGTGTCGGTGCGACGCATCAAGAGTTCCAATGGCCAGGCACAGAGCCGCTACGTGATCCGTACCGAACTGGCCCTGGGTGATCGCCTGTGGCCGGTGGAATTCACCCTGGCCTGCCGCAAGACCATGCGTTACCGCGTGCTGCTCGGCTCCAAGGCGCTGGTCGCCGGTGGCCTGCTGGTCAACCCGGCGCTGAGCTACGTACAAGACAAACCCGCCCTGCCCTCATCCCTTTCCTCAGGTGCCCAATGAAAATCGCCGTGCTGTCGCGCAACCCGCGTCTGTATTCCACCCGCCGCCTGGTGGAGGCTGGCGAGCAACGCGGGCATGAGATGCAGGTGATCGACACCCTGCGCGCCTATATGAACATCGCCAGCCACAAGCCGCAGATCCACTACCGTGGCCAGGCGCTGGAAGGCTTCGATGCGGTGATCCCGCGCATCGGTGCCTCGGTGACCTTTTATGGCTGCGCGGTGCTGCGCCAGTTCGAGATGATGGGCGTCTACCCACTCAACGAATCGGTGGCCATCAGCCGTTCGCGCGACAAGCTGCGCGCCCTGCAACTGCTGTCGCGCAAGGGCATCGGCCTGCCGGTGACCGGCTTCGCCCACTCCCCCGACGACATCCCCGACCTGATCCAGATGGTCGGCGGTGCGCCGCTGGTGATCAAGGTGCTGGAAGGCACGCAGGGCATGGGCGTGGTGCTGGCCGAGACGCACAAGGCCGCCGAGTCGGTGATCGAGGCCTTCCTCGGCCTCAAGCAGGACATCATGGTGCAGGAATACATCAGCGAGGCCGGCGGCGCCGACATTCGTTGCTTCGTGGTCGGCGACAAGGTAATCGCAGCCATGAAGCGCCAGGCCAAGGCCGGCGAGTTCCGCTCCAACCTGCATCGCGGCGGCAGCGCCAGCCTGATCAAGATCACCCCGGAGGAGCGCATGACCGCCGTGCGCGCGGCCAAGGTGATGGGCCTGAACGTCGCCGGGGTGGACATCCTGCGCTCGAACCATGGCCCGCTGGTGATGGAGGTGAACTCCTCACCGGGCCTCGAAGGCATCGAGACCACCACCGGCAAGGATGTCGCCGGCATGATCATCGAGCACCTGGAGAAGAACGCCGAACACGGCCAGACCCGCACCAAGGGGCGCGGATGAGCACGCCGTTCGGCGGTCGCCTGGCACTGATCGCTCCCGCCTCGGCCATCGCCGAAGAGGTGCTGGAAGCGACCCTGGCACAGCTCGAGGTGCTGGGCATCCGTTACCACCTGGGCCGGCACGTGCGCGCTCGCCACCGCTATCTGGCTGGCACGCCGGAGCAACGCCTGGACGACCTGCATCAGGCCTTCAGCCTGCCGGACATCGACGCCGTCTGGTGCCTGCGTGGCGGTTATGGCTGCGCGCAACTGGTGGCGGATATCGACTGGAAACTGCTGCAGCAAGCCAGCCCGCGCCCGCTGATCGGCTTCTCCGATCTGTCGATCCTGCTGGAAGCCTTTGCTCAGCATGATCTGCCGGCCATCCACGGCCCGGTGGCCACGGCACTGGGCCATCAGACACTGGCAGCGCCGGGCGGCCAGCGCGAGCGCCTGGCCTCGATGCAGGCGCTATGGAGCCTGCTCAAGGGCCAGCTCCGGCAGTTGCCGCTGCGCCATATCAGCGGCCCGCAACTGGCCATCGAAGGCCGCCTGCAGGGCGGCAACCTCACGGCCCTGGCCAGCGCCTGCGGCACCGAGGCCGGGCTGCGCCTGGTCGAGGATGCGATCCTGATTCTGGAGGATGTCGGCGAGCCCTACTACCGCCTGGAGCGCAGCCTCTGGCAACTGCTGCACAGCTTTGCCGGCCAGCACCCCCGCGCAGTATGCCTGGGTAGCTTCACCGACTGTCCACGGCGCGGCGTGCACCACAGCCTCGAAGAAATCTTCGCCGAGTACCTGGCACCGCTGGGCATCCCCCTGTACGGCGACCTGCCCAGCGGCCACGGCGACAGCAATTTCCCCTGGCCCTATGGCCAGCGCGCCCGCCTGCTCGGCAACAGCCTGACCTGGTAATCCACCGCTCCGCCCTCAGACCGCATCGCGCGGCAACAACAGCCCCAGCGGCAAACGCACCCGCGCCTCCAGGCCTCCGCCGCTGCGGTTGCGCAGCTCGACGCTGCCACCGTGCTGCGCGGCGATGCGCTTGACGATGGCCAGGCCCAGGCCGGTGCCACGCCCGCCACGGGCGCGATCACCGCGGATGAAGGGGTTGAAGATGCTGTCCAGCTCGGCGGGATCGATACCGTTGCCACGATCCAGCACGCTCAGCACGACATAAGGCGCACTCTGGTCGCCGGCCAGGCTGGCGACCACTTCCACCGCATCGCCACCGCCATGATTGAGGGCGTTCTCCACCAGGTTGGTGAGCAGACGCTTGATCGACACGCGGCGCAGCGGGAAGGGTGGAATGCTCTCCAGGCACAGGCGCACGCGCTCGGCGCCCTGGTTGTAGGGCGCCAGGGTTTCGCGTACCAGTTCGGGGAAGTCGGCTTCCTCCACCGGCTCGCCGCGACCATCGCGGATGAAGGCGAGGAACTGGTCGAGGATGGCGTCCATGTCCTCGATGTCGCGCACCATGTCGTCGGTCAGCTCGGTGTCGCTGTCCATGAACTCCAGGGCCAGGCGCAGGCGCGTCAGCGGCGTGCGCAGGTCATGGGACACGCCGGCGAGCATCAGCTCGCGCTCGCGGGCAGCCTGCTCGACATCCTCGGCCATCTGGTTGAAGGCGCGGTACACCTCGGTCATCTCGCTTGGCGTATCGCTGATCGGCAGGCGCACGCTGCGCCCCTGGCCAAGCTGGCGGGCGGCGAACACCAGACGCTTGAGCGGGGCGTTGAGCTGGCGCACGAAGATCCAGGCGGCGCCGGTGGAAATCAGGCCGATGCCGAGGAACCAGCCGAGCACGCTCCAGATCCGCTGGCCGCGCAAGGGGTGCGGGTACATCGGCACCCGCACCCAGCCGTCGCCGAGGCTCGGCGCCCGCACCCAGAGCGCGGGGGGCGTGGTGGCGCGCACCCGGGTTTCGGTATCGGGGCCGAGTTCGGTCTGCATCTGCCGCTGGAAGATTTCGCTGTACGGCCAGTGTTGCTCATTGGCCGGCACCTGATCGCTGGGGGTGCGCTTGAGCCCGGCGGCATCGGCGATGTGATCGCGGTCGTCCGGATTGGCGGCCCAGTAGGCGCGCAGGGTCAGCGCCGCGCCGTGGCTGTACTGGCGGTCGACCAGTACGTCCTCGTTCATCATCAGATAAACCAGGGTCAGCGCCTTGGAGAACAGCACGACGACCAGCACCAGCCAGAGGGTGCGGGCGAAGAAGCTTTGCGGGAACCAGACGGGGGCCTTCACGAGCTGCAAGCCTCAAGCTTCAAGCTACAAGTGGTTGTACCGCCCGCTTTTTCTTGCAGCTTGTGGCTTGCAGCTTGCAGCTTCATTTATTTCCGTCCGGCACGAACACGTAACCCACGCCCCAGACAGTCTGGATATAACGCGGCTTGGACGGATCCGGTTCGATCAGGCGGCGCAGGCGGCTGATCTGCACGTCGATGGAACGCTCCAGTGCATCCCACTCGCGGCCACGGGCCAGGTTCATCAGCTTGTCGCGGGTCAGCGGCTCGCGCGCATGCTGCACCAGGGCCTTGAGCACGGCGAACTCGCCGGTGGTGAGCATGTGCACCTCATCGCCCTTCTTCAGCTCGCGCGTGGCCAGCGACAGCTCGTATTCGCCGAAGCTGACCTTCTGATCCTCGGTGCCCGGCGCACCCGGCACCACGGGAGCCTGCCGGCGCAGTACGGCCTTGATCCGCGCCAGCAGCTCGCGCGGGTTGAAGGGTTTGGCCAGGTAGTCGTCGGCGCCCAGTTCCAGGCCCTGGATGCGGCTGCCCTCGTCGCCCTTGGCGGTGAGCATGATGATGGGCATTTGATTGCCCGCCTCGCGCAGGCGGCGGCAGGCGGAAAGGCCATCCTCGCCCGGCAGCATCAGGTCGAGCACCACCAGATGGAAGAGTTCGCGAGCCAACAGGCGATCCATCTGCTCGACATTCTCCACCGCACGCACCCGGTAGCCCTGTTCATCGAAGAAACGCTCGAGCAGGCGGCGCAAACGGGCGTCGTCATCGACGATAAGAATCTTCTCGCCTTCGGCAACTGGGGCAGCGGACTGGGTCATGGCGTCTCCTTGGGCAGCCGTGCTGATGACGGCAAGTGGCGGCATTATCGCTCAGGCGCATGGCTGGGCGTCTCAGCCATTGTTAGCAGATTTTTCCCCGAATGGTTCTCAGCACAGGTGAATGCGGTGTTTATAATGCGCCGCTTTCGGGCACCTCTAAAAATGTAGGCGAGGCAGCCAGCGCAAGGCAAAAACAGGCGAAAAAGCGCAGTTTACGCGCTGTAAATGAGCATTTTGAGCCTGTTTTTAACGCAGCGATGGCAACGCAGGTAGTTTTTAGAGGTGCCCTTTCGTCTCTGGCCTGCACTCTTGCGGCCACCCTGTCGCTCAGTGGGTAGCTTTATTTATGGACAGTATCAACAACCGCATCGCTGAAGAACTGGGCGTGCGCCCGCAACAGGTCGCTGCCGCCGTGGCCCTGCTCGACGAAGGCTCCACCGTGCCTTTCATCGCCCGTTACCGTAAAGAGGTAACCGGCAGCCTCGACGACACCCAACTGCGCCATCTGGAAGAGCGTCTGCGCTACCTGCGCGAGCTTGACGAACGCCGTGGCGCGATCCTCGCCAGCATCGAGGAGCAAGGCAAGCTGACCCCGGAGCTCAAGCGCGAGATCGACCTGGCCGACACCAAGACGCGCCTTGAAGACCTCTACCTGCCGTACAAGCAGAAGCGCCGCACCAAGGGCCAGATCGCGCTGGAAGCTGGCCTCGGCGAGCTGGCCGACGCGCTGTTCAATGACCCGAGCCTGACACCGGAAGCCGAAGCCGAACGTTTCATCGACGCCGACAAGGGCTTCGCCGATGTGAAGGCCGTGCTCGAAGGCGCCAAGTACATCCTCATGGAGCGCTTTGCCGAAGACGCCGCGCTGCTGGACAAGCTGCGCAGCTTCCTCAAGGACAACGCCACCCTCAGCGCCCGCCTGGTGCCGGGCAAGGAGAACGAGGGCGCCAAGTTCAGCGACTACTTCGAGCACGACGAAGCACTCAAAGGCGTGCCGTCGCACCGCGCGCTGGCGATCTTTCGTGGGCGCAACGAGGGCGTGCTCAGCGCCAGCCTGAAAGTCGGCGAAGAGCTGCCGGGCACTCTGCACCCCTGCGAGCTGATGATCGGCGAGCGCTTCGGCCTGGAGAACAAAGGCCGCGCCGCCGACAAGTGGCTGGCCGAGGTGGTGCGCTGGACCTGGAAGGTCAAGCTGTACAACCACCTGGAAACCGACCTGCTCGGCGAACTGCGCGAGAAGGCCGAGGACGAGGCGATCAGCGTGTTCGCCCGTAACCTGCATGACCTGCTGCTGGCCGCGCCAGCCGGCCCGCGCGCCACCCTGGCCCTCGACCCCGGCCTGCGCACTGGCTGCAAGGTGGCCGTGGTCGACGCCACCGGCAAGGTGCTGGAAACCGCCACCGTCTACCCGCACGCCCCGCGCAACGACTGGGACGGCACCCTGGCGATACTCGCCAAGCTGTGTGCCAAGCATGGCGTCGACCTCATCTCCATCGGCAACGGCACCGCCAGCCGCGAGACCGACAAGCTGGCCGCCGAGCTGATCAAGAAGGTGCCGGGCCTCAAGCTGACCAAGGTGATGGTCTCCGAGGCCGGCGCCTCGGTGTACTCGGCCTCGGAACTGGCCGCCCGCGAATTCCCCGATCTCGACGTGTCACTGCGCGGTGCAGTGTCCATCGCCCGCCGCCTGCAGGATCCGCTGGCCGAGCTGGTGAAGATCGACCCGAAATCCATCGGCGTCGGCCAGTACCAGCATGACGTGTCGCAGCTCAAGCTGGCGCGCAGCCTGGACGCCGTGGTCGAGGACTGCGTGAACGCCGTCGGCGTGGACGTTAATACCGCCTCCGCCGCCCTGCTGGCGCGCATTTCCGGCCTCAACGCCACGCTGGCGCAGAACATCGTGCAGTACCGCGACGCCAACGGCGCCTTCACCTCGCGTGCCGCGCTGAAGAAGGTGCCACGCCTGGGCGAGAAGACCTTCGAGCAGGCTGCCGGCTTCCTCCGCGTGATGAACGGCGACAACCCGCTGGACGCCTCCGCGGTGCACCCGGAAACCTACCCGCTGGTGGAGCGTATCGCCCAGGACACCGGCCGCGACATCCGCTCGCTGATCGGCGATTCGGCCTTCCTCAAGCGCCTTGACCCGGCCAAGTTCACCGACGAGCGCTTCGGCCTGGTCACCGTCGGCGACATCCTCAAGGAACTGGACAAGCCCGGCCGCGACCCGCGCCCGGAGTTCAAGACCGCCGAGTTCCAGGAAGGCGTGGAAACGCTGAACGACCTCAAACTGGGCATGGTGCTCGAAGGCGTAGTGACCAACGTCACCAACTTCGGTGCCTTCGTCGATATCGGCGTGCACCAGGACGGCCTGGTGCATATCAGCGCGCTGTCGGAGAAGTTCATCAAGGATCCGCACGAGGCGGTCAAGGCCGGCGACGTGGTCAAGGTCAAGGTGATGGAAGTGGACATCCCGCGTAACCGCATTGCCCTGTCCATGCGCATGAGCGACACGCCGGGAGAGAAGGTAGAGGGCGCCCGTGGCGGCCAGCGCAGCGCTGGCAACCGTGGCGGCAACACCCCGCGTAGCGAGCGCTATTCCAGTCAGGACAAGCCGGCGCCGGCCACCGGCGGCATGGCCGCACTGTTCGCCAACGCCAAGCAGTTGAAGAAATGAGCGACGCCCAGGAGATAGGCGCCAGCAGCGCCTTTTCCCGCCTGCTCGGCCTGGAGATTCTCCAGGCCGGCGGCGGCGAGGCGCGCGTGCGCCTGGTGCTGACCGATGAGCTGCGCAACCTGCACGGCAAGCTGCATGGCGGCGCGCTGTTCTCGCTGATCGACACCGCCATGGGCCAGGCCAGCCACAGCCTGGGCGATGGCGGCCCGAGCAGCGTGACCCTGGAGTGCAAGATCAACTACATCCGCCCGGTGTCCGAAGGCAGCGTGCTGTGCCATGCCAAGGTGCTGCACGCAGGGCGCCGCACCCAGGTGGTCGAAGCCGAAGTGCTGCAGGGCGACAAACTGGTCGCCAAGGCACAAGGCACCTTCGCCTGCGTATAAGCAGCAGCAAGCGGCAAGCCATAAGCTGCAAGGAAATGTCCAAGCGCTGTTACTTGAGGCTTGCAGCTTGAAGCTTGCCGCTGCAGTCCTCATATTGTCGCGACTGCCCAGTTAGGAATTGCATCTTGAGCGACCTTCTCTCCCGCCGCCTGGCCCAGCTCGGCGAGCCGGCCAACCTGTCCCTGCTGGGTGAATGCCTGCACGGTATCGAGCGCGAATGCCTGCGCGTCGACCGCGATGGCCAGCTGGCTCTGAGCCCGCACCCGCAGGCGCTGGGCTCGGCGCTGACCCACGCGCAGATCACCACTGACTATTCCGAGTCGCTGCTGGAATTCATCACCGGCACCGCCACCGATCCGGCGCAAACCCTGGACGAGCTGGAACGCATCCACCGCTTCACCAATGGCAAGCTCGACGGCGAGCTGCTGTGGAGCGCGTCGATGCCCTGTCAGTTGCCGGACGAGGAGACCATCCCCATCGCCTGCTACGGCAGCTCGCACATCGGCCGCCTCAAGTACGTGTACCGCAAGGGCCTGGCGCTGCGCTACGGCAAGACCATGCAATGCATCGCCGGCATCCACTACAACTTCTCCCTGCCCGAAGGGCTGTGGCAGTTGCAGCAACGCAGCGAAGGCGACGCCCGCAGCACACGCGACTATCAGTCGGCGCGCTATATCGCGCTGATCCGCAACTTCCGCCGCTATAGTTGGCTGCTGATGTACCTGTTCGGCGCCTCGCCGGCGCTGGACAAGGGCTTCATGCGCGGTCGCCCGCACCAATTGCAGGAGCTGGATGCCAGCACCCTGTACCTGCCCTATGCCACCAGCCTGCGCATGAGCGACCTGGGCTACCAGAGCAACGCGCAAGCCGGCCTGACGCCCTGCTACAACGACCTGGCCAGCTATACCGACAGCCTGCGCCTGGCCGTCGGCACGCCCTACCCGGCCTATGTCGAGGCCGGCACCAAGCGTGGTGACGAGTGGTTGCAGCTCAACACCAACATCCTGCAGATCGAGAACGAGTACTACTCGAGCATCCGCCCCAAGCGCGTCACCCACAGCGGCGAGCGCCCGATCCAGGCGCTGACCAGCCGGGGCGTGCAGTACGTGGAAGTGCGCTGCCTGGACATCAACCCCTTCCTGCCACTGGGCATCGACCTGGCCCAGGCCCGCTTCATCGACGCCTTCCTGCTGTTCTGCGCGCTGGAAGACAGCCCGCTGCTGGAAAACGGCGAGTGCAGCAACTGCACCAGCAACTTCCTCAAGGTGGTCAAGGAAGGCCGGCGCCCCGGGCTGCACCTGCAGCGTGGCGGCCAGTCGGTGGAACTCAAGAGCTGGGCCGGCGAGTTGCTCGAACGCATCCTGCCGCTGGCCGAAATGCTCGACCGCGCCCAGGGCAGCACTGCCCATGTCGAAGCCCTGGCCCAGCAGCAAGCCAAGGTGGCGGATGTGGAGATGACCCCCTCGGCGCAGGTATTGGCGATTCTGCGTCAGGGCATGAGCTTCACCGCGTTCGCCCTGCAGCAGAGCCGTCAGCACGCCGAGTACTTCCAGGCCCAGCCGCTGGAGGGCGGACAACAGGCTGCGCTGGAACAGGCCGCACGCCGGTCGCTGGCCGAACAGGCCGAGCTGGAGAGCCAGGACGAAGGGGATTTCGACGCCTTCGTCGCCGCCTACCAGGCGAGCATTCTCGCCCTGGCCGTGTGAACCTCGTCACAAAGCCTGCCAGCGGAGCAAAAGGCCGGACGGGCGGCCAGACGGCCGCTCGGGCGAACAACTAGCATGCATTCAACGGACTGAAATGGGAGCACGCCAAATGGCGCCCGAGCGACACGATGCCTCGCCGCAATGGAGCCTGGAAGGCCTCACCAAGGCGTACCAGCAGGGCTACATGGCCGGCCTCACCGGCCAGGCCAAGGCCCGCCAACCCTACGCCGAAGAAATCCCGGCCGCAGCCTGGGAGGCCGGCTGGGACGATGGCCAGGAGAAGTGGCGCCTGCACCAGCACAGCGCCTGACGCCAGGCACAGGGCGAACCGAGACTCCGGCCGCTCGTAGCGAAGCGAACA
This sequence comes from Pseudomonas sp. NCHU5216, assembly GCF_052156495.1. Lineage (NCBI taxonomy): Bacteria > Pseudomonadati > Pseudomonadota > Gammaproteobacteria > Pseudomonadales > Pseudomonadaceae > Pseudomonas > Pseudomonas sp. NCHU5216. The sequence goes on from NZ_JBQLIX010000004.1 coordinate 101,819, forward strand.
GTCTGCCGGCCCATGCCAAGTTCGGCACCCCAACTCACGCCCAAAACTCCCGCAAACGGCGTACCGCTTAGCGACGACCGCAGGAGTTAGAGCGGCGCAGAATGCCAAAGCCGAGTACGCGCTGCCATTCGGTGCGCACAGCGCACCCTACAGTCCGCTGGATAGGCTCCGGGGCTTGTCCTTGCTATTCGGTGCGCGCAGCTCGTAGCCCGGATGCAATCTGGGGATTTCTCTGCGCGCAGCGCAGCCTACAGAGCTTTCTCGAACACCTTGGAATTACGCTGATAGTTGTACAGCGACGCGCGTGCCACCGGCATGCGCTCGACACTGCTGGGCTCGAAGCCGCGCTCGCGGAACCAGTGCGCGGTGCGCGTGGTAAGCACGAACAGGGTCTTGATCCCCTGCGCCCGTGCCCTGGCCTCGATCCGTTCGAGCAACTCGTCACCCCGACCACCGTGGCGGTAGTCGGGGTTCACCGCCAGGCAGGCCAGCTCGCCACAGTCCGACTCGGCGATGGGATAGAGCGCGGCGCAAGCGATGATCAGCCCCTCGCGCTCGACGATGCTGAACTGCTCGATCTCCCGCTCCAGCACCTCCCGCGAACGACGCACCAGGATGCCCTGCTCCTCCAGCGGGCGAATCAGCTCGATCAGGCCGCCGACATCCTCGATGGTGGCCTCGCGCAGCGACTCGAATTGCTCCTGAGCCACCAGGGTGCCATTGCCGGCGCGGGTGAACAGCTCACTGAGCAGGGCACCGTCCTCGGCGTAACTGACGATATGGCTGCGCTTGACCCCACCCCGACAGGCCTGCGCGGCAGCGTCGAGCAATTCGCCCTGGTAATTGCTGCCCAGGCGCGCCAGATGCGCCGGCACCTGCTGTGGGCGCAGCTCGCGCACCAGCTTGCCGTTCTCGTCGAGCAGGCCGTCCTCGGCACCGAACAGCAGCAGCTTGTCCGCTGCCAGGTCGATGGCGGCGCGGGTGGCAACGTCCTCGCAGGCCAAGTTGAAGATCTCCCCGGTGGGCGAATAGCCCAGTGGCGACAGCAAGACGATGCTGCGCTCGTCGAGCTGGCGATTGATGCCCTTGCGGTCGATGCGCCGCACTTCGCCGGTGTGGTGGTAGTCGATGCCATCGACCACGCCGATCGGCCGCGCGGTGACGAAGTTGCCGCTGGTCAGGCGCAGGCGCGAGCCCTGCATCGGCGAGGCGGCCATGTCCATCGACAGGCGCGCCTCGATGGCAATGCGCAACTGGCCGACGGCATCGATCACGCATTCCAGGGTCGGCGCGTCGGTGATGCGCAGGTCGCGGTGGTAATGCGGGGTCAGGCCACGGGCCGCGAGGCGCGCCTCGATCTGCGGGCGCGAACCATGCACCAGCACCAGGCGCACACCGAGGCTGTGCAGCAGCACCAGGTCGTGGACGATATTGGCGAAATTGGGATGGGCGACGCCCTCACCCGGCAGCATGACCACGAAGGTGCAGTCGCGGTGGGCGTTGATATAGGGCGAAGCGTGGCGTAGCCAGGTGACGTAGTCGTGCATGTAGAGATCCGTGGGCATCGAGACGTGGGGCGGCTGCAAGCCGCCATGTTCGGTTGGAAAGTCGGTCTCATCGTCGCTGCACGTCGTCACTCCGGGTCAGGCAATAGTGCTGGATCAGTTGCCGTAGCAGCGCCACGGTCGGTTCGATGCGCGCCAGCTCCAGGTGTTCCCCAGGCTGGTGCGCGCACTCGATGTCACCGGGGCCGAGCACCAGGGTCTCGCAGCCAAGGTGCTGAAGATAAGGCGCTTCGGTGCCGAATGCCACCGCTTGCGCGCTATGCCCGGTCAGACGCTCGGCCAGGCGCACCAGCTCGGCGTCGGCGCTTTGCTCGAAGGGCGGCACGGCGGGGAACAGCGGGCCGTAGTCGATGCGCACCTCGTGCTTGAGCGCCAGCGGCTGCAGCTTGCCGCGGATGGCCGCGCGCAACTGCTCCGGATCCATGCCCGGCAGCGGGCGCAGGTCGAACTCCAGGGCGCACTGGCCACAGATGCGGTTGGGGTTGTCGCCGCCGTGGATGCAGCCGAGGTTCAGCGTCGGTTGCGGCACGCTGAACTGCGGGTTGTTGAACTCGCGCTGCCACTGCGCGCGCAGGCCGCGCAGCTCGCCCATCACGTCCTGCATGGCCTCCAGTGCGCTATGGCCGAGCGCCGGGTCGGAGGAATGGCCGCTGCGACCGAGGATGTCGATGCGCTCCATCATCACCCCCTTGTGCAGGCGGATGGGCTTGAGGCCGGTGGGCTCGCCGATCACCGCAGCGCGACCAAGCGGGCGACCGGCCTCGGCCAGGGCGCGGGCACCGGCCATCGAGCTTTCCTCGTCGCAGGTGGCGAGAATCAGCAGCGGCTGCTGGAAAGGCTGATCGAGCAGCGGCCGCACCGCCTCGATGATCAGGGCGAAGAAGCCCTTCATGTCGCAACTGCCCAGGCCCACCCAGCGGTCACCCACCTCGGTCAGCTTGAGCGGGTCGCTCTGCCACAGCGCGGCATCGAAGGGCACGGTATCGCTGTGCCCGGCCAGCACCAGGCCGCCAGGGCCGGAGCCACGGCTGGCGAGCAGGTTGAACTTGCCGGGGGCGATCTGCTGGGTTTCGCAGGCGAAGCCCAGCTCACCGAGCCAGGCGGCGAGCAGTTCGATGACGGGGGCGTTGCTCTGATCCCAGTTGGGCTGGGTACAGCTCACCGACGGCGCGGCGATCAGCGCGGCGAACTGCTCTCGAAAGGACGGCAAAGGCATCGGCGCTCTCCTGGGTCGGAGCCCCCATGATAGGAGCATCCAACCTCAGGTGAAACCGCCAACGGCGATTCAGACCCCGCCGAACAACCCACGCAGGATGAAGAAGAAGACGATCGACAGCACCGCGCCGGCCGGCAGGGTGATGATCCAGGAGAGGAAGATCTTGCCGATCATGCCCAGGTTCAGCGCACCGATACCGCGCGCCATGCCGACCCCGAGAATGGCACCGACCAGGGTGTGGGTAGTGGACACCGGCAGGCCCAGGCCCGAGGCGCTGACCACAGTGGTGGCGGCGGCCAGTTCGGCGGCGAAGCCACGGCTGGGAGTCAACTCGGTGATTTCCTTGCCGATGGTGGCGATCACCTTGTAGCCATAGGTGGCCAGGCCGACCACGATGCCCAGCGCGCCCAGCAGCAGGATCCAGCCCGGCACCATGGCCTTGCTGCCGACCGCCAGCTCGCCGCCACTCTGGATCACGCCGACGATGGCGGCCAGCGGGCCGACCGCGTTGGCCACGTCGTTGGAGCCGTGAGCGAAGGCCATGGAACAGGCAGTGAAGATCATCAGAATGGCGAACACCTTCTCCACGCTGGAGAAGTGGAAGGCCTTGTCCGCTTCGGCATCGACGTGGATGCGGCTGAGCAGGGCGATGCCGATGAGCATGACCAGCACGCCGATGCCCAGCGAGAGGAAGAAGCCCTCGGTGCTGGAGAGGTTCAGACCGACGTGCTTGAGGCCCTTGCTCAGGGTCATCAGCGAGATCATGAAGCCGGTGATGAACATGTACAGCGGCACGAAGCGCTTGGCGTTCTTGAATGGGTTATCGGTGTCGATGATCAGCTTCTGCACGCTGACGAACAGGCAGAAGGAAATGATCCCCGCCAGCATGGGGGTGACCACCCAACTGGCAACGATGGGGCCGACGCCGCTCCAGTGCACCGCGTCCACCGACACGCCGACGGCAGCGAAGCCGATCACCGCCCCGACGATGGTGTGGGTGGTGGATACCGGCCAGCCACGCATCGACGCCACCAGTAGCCAGGTGCCGGCCGCCAGCAACGCCGACATCATGCCCAGCACCATCAGGTTGGGGCTGATCAGGTTGGCATCGACGATGCCGCTCTTGATGGTTTCGGTCACCTCGCCGCCGGCCAGATAGGCACCGGCGAACTCGAAGACCATGGCAATGATGATCGCCTGTTTGATGGTCAATGCACGTGAGCCAACGGATGTACCCATGGCGTTGGCTACATCGTTGGCCCCGACACCCCAGGCCATGAAAAAACCGAAAAGGCAGGCAAGTACGAGCAGAACCAGCCCGTAGTCCGCAATCAGAGACATAAAATCAGTTTCCGTAGATCCCAGAAAGGACGCTGGCGCTTAGCGCGCCAGCAGTTGTTCCAGTCGGTTGCCCACTCGTTGGGCACGGTCGGCGACATCGCCGATCCAGTCGATGATCTGATAGAGGAACATCACATCGACCGGGGGAAGATCCTTCTCCAGCGTGAACAGGTTGCGGCGCACCTCGATCTGCAGGCGGTCGGTGTCGTTCTCGATCGCACCGAGCTCTTCGATCAGGTTCTCCACAAGCTCCGCCTCGCGACCGGCGAAACCGGTCTCGAGCAGTTCGTCCAGCTCGTTCATCGCCTTCAACGCTTGCGCGCTGGCATCCACGCTGCGCTGCACGTAGGTGCGCATCAAGGGCTGCAGCGCCTGCGGAATGGCCATCTGCCGGCCGAGCATCAGGCCAGCGATGTCCTTGGCACGGTTGGCGACTTTGTCCTGTACACTGAGCAGTTCCAGCAGATCCGAACGCGGAACCGGCAGGAACAGGCTCTTGGGCAGGTGCAGACGCACGCTCTTCTTGAGCTTGTCCGCCTCTTGCTCGAGCCGGGACATTTCCTGTTGTACCTGTTCCACCTTGGCCCAGTCTTCGGCCATCACGGCCTCGAAGAAAGGCACCAGGTTCGCCGCGCATTCATGCGCCTTGGCGATATGCTGTTGCATGGGGCCGATGGGAGAACGGCCGAACAGGCTGACAAAAGGGTTGATAGGCATAGGGTAAATCCCCGTTTTGTGAAGGGCGCAAGTATAGGGATCGACCCTGCCGACCGCCAGCGCGCATCATCGGACTGTCACAATTTCATATCTAGGCGTCATAGCTCCTGACCATGGTCAAAGAAACCGAAATCAAACTGCGCGCCAGCCGCGCCACCCTGGCCGCACTGCGCGAACACCCGCTGCTGAAGAAGCGCAACAAGAGCGGCTGGCAGCGCACCCCGCTGTTCAACCAGTACTACGACACGGTGGATCGCCAACTGGCTGGGGCCAAGGTCGCCCTGCGCCTGCGCCGCGATGGCGAACAGTTCATCCAGACCCTGAAAAGCCGAGGCCAGAGCGTCGCCGGGCTGTCCGAGCGCAACGAATGGGACTGGTATCTGGACAAGCCCGAGCTGGATCTCGGCAAGCTCGATGACCAGTGCTGGCCGGCCAGCCTCGCCGAGCTCGACAAAACCAGCCTGATGCCGCTGTTCACCACCGACTTCGTCCGCGAAAAGGCGGAGATCGCCTGGGGTCGCGGCAAGGCCAGGGTGGTGATTGAAGCGGCCCTGGATCTGGGCAAGGTGATCGCCGGCGAAGGCGAGGAAGAAATCTGCGAGCTGGAACTGGAACTGCGCCAGGGCGAACCGGCGGCCCTGCTGGAGCTGGCCTGTGAGCTGGCCGAAGGCCTGCCGCTGATGCCCTGCGATATCAGCAAGGCCGAGCGCGGCTATCGCCTGTTCGATGCCGGCAGCTACAGCCTGAGCCTGCCGACGCCGGCACTGAGCGCTGAAATGAGCCTGGACGATGCCTTCACCGCCCTGGCCTGGCACCTGCTCGGTGCCAGCCAGCGCCTGGCCGAGCAATATCGCTGGAACGGCCACTGGCGCCTGCTGGCCGACTGGATCGAGCTCCTGGGTGAACTGCGCGCGCTGCTCGGCAGCCTCGGCCAGGCCGTGCCACGCGCCAGCAGCCGTGAACTGCGCCAGGGCCTGGACGCCCTGCTCGACGACTGGCGCCCACGCCTGCAAGCCGGCCAGGCCGACGAATCGATGCGCCAGGCGGCGCCAGCCCTGTTCGCCAGCGAACTGGATTCGCCGCGCTGGGGGCTGCTGTCGCTGCAACTGGCGCGCTGGCTGCTGGCCGGCGCCTGGCGCGAAGGGCGCAATGCCCGTGGCCAGCGTCAGGGCGAAGCCGCCGTGAGCAACTGGCTGAGCACGCAACTGGCCGAAGAAGCCAATGCGCTCAACCTGCGCCATTACCAGAGCCAACCGCAGCGCCTGGTGGAACAGTCGCCACGCCTGGAACGCCTGCTGGTCTGGCTGCGCCTGGCACGCCAGGTGCTCGACCTGAGCGAGGCCGATCGCCTGTATGGCGAACTGAGCAAACTGAGTGAGCTGGCGCAACAGCACGCCGAGGCCGAGGCCATCACCGAGCAGTGCATCAAAGTGCAACAGCTGCGAGCCTGGAAAGCCTTGCAGCGTTGAGCCAGCCTATGAGGCCGGCGGCCCGCTGCCGCCCGGCCTTGCCTGCCTCTCGACGGGAACGCCCCCACATGCTCCGAAGCAGCCTGAAATCGCTCCTCACCACCTGGCTGACCGGCCTGCTGGCCTTGCTGCCGCTGGCCCTGACCCTGGCGCTGCTGGCCTGGATCGTGGGTTTGCTCAATCGCCTGATCGGCCCGGCCACGCCCATCGGGCAGGTGTTCGCCGCCCTCGGCCAACCCTTCGTCAGCAACAGCTACATGGCCTGGTTGCTGGGCACGCTGGTGCTGGTGGCCAGCCTCTATCCCCTCGGCCTGGCGGTACAACTGGGCCTGCGCAAACCCCTGACCTGGCTGCTTGACCGCACCCTGCGGCGCACGCCGGTACTGGGCAACCTGTACAACCTGGCCGACCGCTTCGTCGGCCTGCTGGACAAGAGCAAGAACCCGGACATCGCCACCATGGCGCCGGTCTGGTGCTTCTTCGGTGGCGACGGCGCCGCCGTACTGGCCCTGCGCCCCAGTTCGGAGAGCATCGAGCTGGAGGGCCGCGCCTATTGCGCCATTCTCGTGCCCACCGCGCCCATCCCCATCGGCGGTGGCCTGCTCTACGTGCCGGTGGACTGGATACGCCCGGCGGACATGGGCGTCGAGCAACTGACCAGCATCTACGTCTCCATGGGCCTCACACCGCCCACCCGGCGCGAGCCGGCAGCGCCGAAGCCGCCTGTCAACGGCCCCTAACCCAGCGGCAGACTGGTGGTCGACTTGATCTCCGACAGAGCGACGATGGAGTTCACCTCCTGAATGCCCGGCACCAGCGACAGCTTCTCGAAGAAGAAGCGCTCGTAGGCCTCGATATCACGAGTGACGATGCGCAGCATGAAATCCACCGCGCCCATCAGCACATGACATTCCAGCACCTCGGGAAACTCGCGCATGGCCTCGGCGAATTCGGTGAGGTTGGAACGGCCATGGGCGTTGAGCTTGACCTGGGCGAACACCTGGGTCTGCAGGCCGATGCGCTTGCGGTCGAGCAGGGTCACCTGCTTGCGGATTACCCCCTCCTCCTTGAGCCGCTGGATGCGCCGCCAGCACGGCGACTGGGACAAACCCACGCGCTCGGCGATCTCAGCGGTGGAAAGGCCGGCATCCTCCTGCAGCAGGGCAAGAATGCGTTGATCGTAGGCATCCAAGGTGACGGACATAAAAATTCCTCGATATCTTGCTTATCCGGCAAGTCTATCCACGGAAACCGCTAGAACCCAGAAAATCAGGCAGAACTTTTGCCCGTACAAGGCAGAAACTTGAGCAAAACCAGCCCGAGTCGCCGCCATGCCCGATACCACGCCCTTCCCTGCCCTCGAAACCCGCCGCGATCCCTGGCAGGAACGCCCCGCAGCCTGCGTGGCCTATCACCTGCGCACCGACGCCGAAGCCGAGGTGCTGCTCCGCCTGCTGGGCCTGTTCGCCCAGTTGCAGTTGCTGCCCGAGGTGTTGCAGGTGACACGCCGCCAGGACGACCTGCATATCGAGCTGCAGGTGCAGGGCCTGTCTGCACACCGCGCCGGGGTACTGGCGCAGAAACTGCGGGGCCTGGTCTGCGTCTGGGAGGTGGACTGGCGCCACCTGGATCACAGCTTGAGCAGCGAAGTGGCCTGAAACGGGCTTTCACCCCTGCCAGGCCTTCGCCCTACCCCTGCTTTTCGGGCATGCTAGGTTCTGTTGCCAATTCACGCCCCACGCGTCGAAACGGCAACGGAGCCTAATCCGGCTACCCTTGTTCAGGCCGATCTTGAGGAGCTCGCATGTCCGCCTTACACACCACCTCCCCCGACCGCGTGCTGGATCTCGGTGATCTGCTGCGCGAACTGGTCGCCGAAGGGCGCGTGGAGCAGGACGTCGCCGAGCAATGCCTGGCCATCCGCCGCAGTGCGGTGAACAACCAGCAGCACCCGCTGGAATTTCTCGCCGCACAGCAGGTGGACGACCTGGCGCGGCCGGGCAAGAAACTCGACCTGGAAACCCTTACCGTCTGGCTGGCCAAGTTCGCCGGCCAGCCCTACCTGCGCATCGACCCGCTGAAGATCGACGTGCCGGCCATCACCCCGCTGATGTCCTATGCTTTCGCCCAGCGCCACAAGATTCTCGCCGTGGCGGTGGACAGCGAGTGCGTGACCATCGCCAGCAGCCAGCCGCTGGTGCATAGCTGGGAAGCCAACCTGGTCCACGTGCTCAAGCGCCCGATCAAGCGTGTGGTGGCCAACCCGGTGGATATCCAGCGCTTCACCACCGAGTTCTACCGCCTGGCCCGTTCGGTCAGCGGCGCCAACGCCACCGACCAGAAGATCAGCGGGGTCGGCAACTTCGAGCAACTGCTCAGCCTCGGCGCGCAGGATCAGGAGCCGGACGCCAACGACGCGCACATCGTCAACATCGTCGACTGGTTGTTCCAGTACGCCTTCCAGCAGCGCGCCAGCGATATCCATATCGAGCCACGCCGTGAGCAGGGCACCGTGCGCTTTCGCATCGACGGCGTGCTGCACACCGTCTATCAGTTCCCGGCGCAGGTCACCATGGCGGTGGTCAGCCGCCTGAAGAACCTCGGGCGCATGAACATCGCCGAGAAGCGCAAGCCGCAGGACGGCCGGGTCAAGACCAAGACGCCCGATGGCAACGAGGTGGAGCTGCGCCTGTCGACCCTGCCCACCGCCTTCGGCGAGAAGATGGTGATGCGTATCTTCGACCCCGAGGTGCTGCTGAAAAGCCCGGATCAGCTCGGCTTTTCCCCCGAGGATCTGCGCCGCTGGGAAAGCATGACCTGCCAGCCCAACGGCATCATCCTGGTCACCGGCCCCACCGGCTCGGGCAAGACCACCACGCTCTACACCACGCTCAAGCAGTTGGCCACGCCGGAGGTGAACGTCTGCACCATCGAAGACCCCATCGAGATGATCGAAGGCGCCTTCAACCAGATGCAGGTGCAGCACAACATCGACCTGACCTTCGCCAGCGGCGTGCGCGCGCTGATGCGCCAGGACCCGGACATCATCATGGTGGGTGAGATCCGCGACCTGGAAACCGCGGAAATGGCCATCCAGGCGGCGCTGACCGGCCACCTGGTGCTCTCCACCTTGCATACCAACGATGCCCCCAGCGCCATCACCCGCCTGCTCGAACTGGGCGTGCCGCACTACCTGCTCAAGGCCACCATTCTCGGCGTCATGGCCCAGCGCCTGGTGCGTACCCTGTGCCCCCATTGCAAGGCGCCGGTGCAACTGGACGAAGACACCTGGAACGGCCTGACCCGCCCCTGGAGCTCGCCCCTGCCGACCCAGGCACACCATGCCGTGGGCTGCCTGGAATGCCGCGAAACCGGCTACCGGGGCCGCGCCGGGGTGTACGAGATCATGCTCATCAACGATGCCATCAAGCCGCTGATCAGCGCCGATACCGACCTCACCGCCCTGCGCCGCGCCGCCTTCAAGGACGGCATGCGCAGCCTGCGCCTGTCCGGTGCGCAGAAGGTCGCCGCCGGGTTGACCACCATCGAAGAGGTATTGCGCGTCACGCCGCAGAGCGAACAGCGCTAGGCTCTGTTGCCGTTGCGCACACGGCCGCGACAGAGCGACAACAGCTCCTGGCCGCGCCCGGCAATGTGACCGACTTCCCACACCTGCGCCCGGCAACGCCTGGGCCTGCACAACCTGCGCAATGGTCGGCAGTTGGCCATCCACGGCTATGCTTAGATGCGGAATTCAGGCAATGGAGTCCGCAATGCATCACAACGGGATCGAAACAGGCGCATTGACCACGCGAGCCAGGCGTACATGACGGAGTATCTGCACCACCTGGCGTTCTGGGACTGGCTGGCTCTGGCAACGCTGCTACTGCTCATCGAGGTATTCGGCGCCGGCGGTTATCTGCTGTGGATCGGCCTGGCCGCCGTGGTCACCAGCGCCCTCACCTTCCTGCTGGATCTGTCATGGGCCTGGCAGATCAGCCTGTTCGGCCTGCTGGCAGTGGTTGCCGCCCTGCTCTGGCGCAGCCATCAGCAGCGCCGCGCACAGACCTGAGCCACCCGCAACCTGCCCCTGCGCCGCCCATCGGCCAAAGGGAACCATCGTACCAACTGGCCACTCCCAGGATCATCGATCATCGTATTTAGGAGTGCCACCATGCGCTTTCTGAACCGAGCCGCCCTGGTGCTGGGCGGCTGCATGATAGTCCAGGCGGCCTCGGCCGATGGAATGCTGCGCGACATCCTCTCCTCGGGCGCCACCACGGCGTCTACCTACCTCACCTTCAAGGATCGCAAGCTGGTGGCCGCTGCCGAAGAAGACGCCAGCAGCTTCGTCGCCAGTGCCGGCGAGATCCGTGGCCCGCATCTGGAAGCGGCATTGCAGAAGCTGCGCGCAGACAACCCGCAGTTGCAGCAGGCTGACGACATGGAGCTGGCCAGCGCCATCCTCGCCACCTCGACGAACGCGCCGCAACGCCTGGCTGCGGAGTGAGGAAAGAGGTTCGTGGGATATCGAGTAGGTCGGTCATCCCCCCGCATAAAACCCAACCGCAAAAAAAAGCCCGCCTCCTGGGAGGCGGGCTTTTCAATAACACCACAGGCAGAGACATCGCCCCTGCCAGGCCACTTACATCAGCGGCAGGGTGTAGCTGACGATCAGACGGTTCTCGTCGATGTCGTTGGCGAAGTTGGAACGCACGGTCGCGTTACGCCAGCGCACACCCAGGTTCTTCAGCGCGCCTTCCTGGAAGACGTACATCAGCTCGGTGTTGCGTTCCCACTCGCGGCCTTCGGAAGCGGTGCGACCGCGGTCGACGTTGTCGCCGGTCAGGTAACGGGTCATGAAGGTCAGACCCGGAATGCCGATGGAGGCGAAGTTGAAGTCATAACGTGCCTGGTAGGACTTCTCGTCCTTGTTGGCGAAGTCGCCAATTTGAACGTAGTTGACCAGGAACGGGTCGGTACCGCTGATATAGGCGAAGCCGGTGTCGCCGCTCATCTTCTGGTAGCCCAGGCCGAAGGCATGGCCGTCCAGACCGTAGGTGACCATGGCACCGAAGGACTTGTTGTCGACGTTGCTGCGGTTGCCGTCGTCGGTGGAACGGGCGAAGCGCACGTCGGTCTTCAGGCTCTGCTTGTCGCCCAGCGGCAGTACGTGCACCAGGTTGAAGGAGTGCTGCTTGTACAGCTCGTCCAGGTTGGAATAGTAGTAACCGGCGGTCAGCTCCTTGGTCAGCTTGTAGGTGCCGCCAATGAAGTCGAAGGAGTCGGTGGTGGCGCCGCCACGAACAGTGATACCACGCGAACCAGCGCTGCCAGTCCTGCTGCTGAAGTTGTTGGTGATGGTGATGTCTTCGTAGTCACCGGAGTTGCGGTGGTTGACCTCACGCACGTGAGCGGCTTCCAGCATCAGGCCGTCGATTTCCTGGGAGACGATGTGACCGGCCTCGAAGACCTGGGGCAGCAGACGGCCGTCGCTGGAGGCGATGGCGGCGTTCTTGAACTGCATCTGGCCAACACGCAGGGTGCTGTTGGAGATCTTGGCCTTGGCGGCTACGGCCAGATCCGAGTAGTTGTCCTGGGAGCCTGCCTTGCGGGAGCGATCCGGAACCAGCAGGCCGCTGTTGCCAGTGCCACCACCGGAATTCAGCTTGAAGCCGAACATGCCGATGGCGTCGGCGCCGAAGCCCACGGTGCCGTCGGTGAAACCGGAGTTCATGCGCAGGATGAAGCCCTGTGCCCACTCGTCCTGCTTGGATTGCGCCGGGGTCGGGGTATCGTTGTTGTCCTGACGGAAATCACGGTTGAAGTAGAAGTTACGGGCTTCCAGGCTGACTTTGGTATCACCGACCAGATCGGCGAAGGCCATTTGGCTCAGACCCAGGGTGCCGGCGGCTACGGCCAGTGCCAGGGAGGTCTTTCTCATTATGTTTCTCTCCAGTGTGTTTAAGGTGACACATCGCCCCCGAACACTGGCTTCAGCACGAAGAGGCAGGCTCGGAGCGAATGAGGTACGCGCAGGCGCGAGCGATCCTCGAAGGATGCCCATGGGCATGCGCTCGAATTCAGGAAGGGGACAACGCGGGGAAACCCAGGTGAGCGGGCAGGCAGAAGCAGGGAACTTGGTTCATAGTCAGCACTCACATCGTTGTTATTGTGCGCCAGCGTCCGTTGGCCGGGCTTGGATGCGAATGCCTAGGCAGATAGCGTGCCAATCGATCCCTGCGCCAAGGTAAAGCCCACCGCGCAAGGTTACATTTTTCAGGCTGCGCGATGAAACTTTTATTAAGCGCCTGATGCAGGCAGCTTTCCGCCTATGCAAAGATCATTCTTGGCGGAAAACCGCCACGTCAACCTATGACGATCTGGTTCTTGCCCTGGCGCTTGGCCCGGTACATGGCCTCGTCGGCACGGGCATAGAGCGCCTCCAGGTTGGCATCCTTGGGGGTGAGCACGGTCAGGCCCTGGCTCAGGGTCACGCCGAAACTCTTGCCTTCATGCTGGAAGCTCAGGCGCTGCACCTCTCGCTGCAAGCGCTCGGCCACCTGCAGCGCCACGGCCTGCTCGCAACCGGGGAACAAGGCGGCGAACTCTTCCCCACCGATACGCCCGAACAGGTCATCGCGACGCAATGCGGTTGCCCCGCAGTGCGCCAGGCGCTGCAACACCTGGTCACCGACCTGATGACCATAGCGGTCGTTGATCTGCTTGAAATCGTCCACATCCAGCAGCAGGAACGCCATGGGCGTGCCAGCCTGGCGGGCTCGCTCGAACTCGCGTCGAGCGCACTCGAAGAAGTACCGACGATTGCTGCTCTGGGTGAGCACGTCGGTGGTGGCCAGGCGATGCAGCTCGCCTTCCAGGCGCTTCTTCTCGGTGATGTCTTCGGCGATGCCGACGATGACGGTGCCGCCCCCCAACTCCTGCCTGGGGCTGATGAAGCATTTGTCACTGATCCAGCGCAATTGCCCATCACTGCGCAGGATGCGGTACTCGCGCTGCTCCACCGCGCCGGTCTCCAGCACCTTGGCCAGGCTCTCGGCCGCGTAATCGAGGTCATCAGGGTAGATGCTGTTGCGCCACTCGTCGTAGTCGGCCAGCAGCAAGGCGGCGGAGCGCCCGAATATCCGTTCGTAGGCGGGGCTGACGTAGATGATTCGCTGCTCATCCCAGTCGAAGGCCCAGAGCACGGCATTGACGCTGCCCAGCAAGCTGCTGAACAGTTGCTCACGCTCACGCAGCCGCTCCACTTCGGCGCGACTGTGCAGCAGCGCCAATGTCAGTTCCTCACGCTTGCTTACCGCGCCATCCTGTTCGTCCATCACTGCCGCCATAAAACCCCTCATACCCTGAAATTGAGCGTAGTGGGTTTTGGACAAAGACAAAGGCCTGCCGTTCGGCAGGCCTTTTGCCAGCAGCGCAGTGGCTTCAGGCCAGTGCAGCCGCCGGACGCAGCGAGTAGGTCTTGAGCTGATCGGCGAATTCACGCAGGGATTGGATACCGCTGGCCTCGGCCTCGTGTACCCACTGTTTCATCGCCTCGAGCATGTCGTGGCCGTTGCTGCTGGTCTTGGCCCAGATCTGCTGCAGCGCTAGGCGTTTCTCGTAGATCACCTTGAGCGCCTGGCTCTGCGCCAGCAGGTCGGCGATGCGCGCATGATGCTGGTCATGCAGCAGGCTCGGCTCACGGGACAGCAGACGCTTGGCGCGGTGGAAAAGGTGACGAACGGACTCATCGGCCTTGGCCACTTCCTGTTTCACCAGCGGCGCGATCACCAGCTTGCGGTACTGCGCCATGATCTGGAAGCGGTTGTTGAGGATGGCCATGGCGGTGTCCATGTCCAGGTTGCGCTTGCCTTCGACCTGATGGGCGATGGGCGCGACACGCTGCACCTGCGCCAGGCCCAGGAAGCTGAACAGCTTGATCCAGGCCCAGCCCATGTCGAACTCCCACTTGCGCACCGACAGCTTGGCGCTGTTGGGGTAGGTGTGGTGGTTGTTGTGCAATTCCTCACCGCCAACGATGATGCCCCAGGGCACCAGGTTGGTGGCGGCGTCGCGGCACTCGAAGTTGCGGTAGCCGACGGCATGCCCCAGGCCGTTGATGACACCAGCGGCCCAGAACGGAATCCACATCATCTGCACCGCCCAGACGGTCATGCCGAGCACGCCGAACAGGGCCAGGTCGATGATCGCCATGAGGGTCACACCACCGATGGGATAGCGGCTGTAGACGTTGCGTTCGATCCAGTCATCCGGGCAGTTCTTGCCATAGATGCGCAGGGTATCTTGGTTCTTGGCTTCGGCGCGGTAGAGTTCCGCGCCCTTGCGCATGACCGTGCCCAAGCCCTTGATCACCGGGCTGTGCGGGTCGTCCTCGGTTTCACATTTGGCGTGGTGCTTGCGGTGGATGGCCGTCCACTCGCGGGTGTTCTGGCCCGTGGTCAGCCACAACCAGAAACGGAAGAAGTGTTTGAGAGCAGGATGCAACTCCAACGCACGGTGCGCGGAGTAGCGGTGCAGGTAGACGGTGACGCTGACGATGGTGACGTGCGTCATCAGCAGAGTGACTGCCACCAGTTGCCAGACCGAAAGATCGAGTAGACCGTTGTACCACATGAGCGCTGTTGCCTCTTGATAGGTGTAAGCGGTTTGCCCTACAAGGGCCAACCTTTCTGCATTATCCCCGAGCCATGTCAGAAAACCAGATGGACTTTTAGATAAGAATGTTTCAGCCAGGCCATCCCCAAGGACAGCCGGCATGCACACACAATAACAGGAGCGACCTTGCTCGCCATGCGTATAGATAGAACCGCCTTGCGTCTGACCCTGGCTTACCTGCTGGTCGCTTCGCTGTGGGTGCTGCTCAGTGATCAGTTGCTCGACCTGCTCGCTCCCGCCCAATACAAGCACCTGCAATCGCTCAAGGGGCTGCTGTTCGTCATCTTCAGTGCCTTCCTGCTGTATGCCTTGCTACGTCGGCATGCCATTCACTACCGCCGCGCGCAGCGGGCCATGAGCACCAGCGAAGAGCGTCTGCGCCTGGCACTGGATGCCACCCGTGACGGCCTGTGGGATCTGGATATGAGCAGCCAGCGGGTGTTCTATTCGGATAGCTACGCGGCCCTGCTTGGCATCGACAAGGCCGCCCTCGGCGACACCCGTGAGCAATGGGCCGAATACCTGCACCCCGAAGACCGTCAGCGCGTGCTGGAGAAGATTGACCTCAACCTGCAAGGCACCCAGTACGAGAACGTCTACCGCCTGCGCCATGCCGACGGCAACTACCGCTGGATCCATTCGCGCGGCCGCCTGCTGTGCAACGCCGCGGGTCAGCCCATGCGCTTTATCGGTATTGCCAGCGACATCACCCAGCGCCGCGCCGACGAAGACAGCCTGCGCCAGGCCGCCGCGGTGTTCGACGCCACTCAGGAAGGCGTGCTGGTCACCGATGCTAGGCAATGCATCGTGCACGTCAACCCGGCGTTCTCGCGCATCACCGGCTACAGCCGCGAAGAAATCCTCGGCCAGGCACCGACCCTGCTCAAGTCCGGGCGTCACGACAGTGTGTTCTACCGCGACATGTGGCACGCCCTGGAGCGCCACGGCGCCTGGGCCGGCGAGGTGTGGAATCGGCGCAAGAGCGGCGAGATCTACCCGCAATGGCAATGCATTCGGGTGATCCACGATCCCCAGGGCGCGATCAGCCATTACGTGGCGGTTTTCTCCGACATCACCGCCCTCAAGCGTTCGCAGCGCGAGCTGGACTACCTGGCCCACCACGACCCGCTGAGCAACCTGCCCAACCGCCTGCTGTTCACCGAACGGGTCGCCCATGCCATGGAGCGCAGCCAGGAGTCACGCTCCGGCGCCGTGCTACTGCTCGATCTGGATCACTTCAAGCACATCAACGAAAGCCTCGGGCATAACGTCGGCGACCTGCTGCTCAAGTCCGTCGGCGAACGTCTGCAGCAAGTCATTCCCAGCGGCGTGACCCTGGCTCGCCTGGGCGGTGACGAGTTCGGCCTGCTGCACGAGCAATGCCACGAAGCGGCACAGGCCGCCGAACTGGCGCAAGCCCTGCTCAATAGCCTGCATGCGCCCTTTCGCCTCGATGGCAACGAGCTCTACATCAGCGCCAGCATTGGCATCAGCCTGTTCCCCAACGATGCCGAGGGCGTCGAACAGGTGCTGCGCAATGCCGACTCGGCGCTGTTCAAGGCCAAGAGCACGGGCCGCGAAAGCTTCGCCTTCTACGCGCAGGAACTGACCGATTACGCCCGGCAACGGGTGGAGCTGGCCAGCAGCCTGCGCCATGCCCTGGAAAACGGTGAACTGCGCGTGTTCTACCAGCCCCTGCACGACCTGCATGACGGCAATCTGGTGGGCATGGAGGCCCTGGTGCGCTGGCAGCACCCCGAGCGCGGCCTGGTGTCACCGGCGGAGTTCATTCCGGTGGCCGAGGAAAACGGCATGATCGGAGCCATCGACGCCTGGGTGCTGGAGCAGGCCTGCGCGCAGATGGTGCAGTGGAACCTCGAGCGCAACGGCCCGCAGTTCGTCGCGGTAAACGTGTCCAGCCGTCAGTTCGGGCGCGGCGAGCTGGATCTGCACGTTGCCCAGGTGCTGGCCAAGACGGGACTGAATCCAGCACAGCTAGAACTTGAAGTGACGGAGAGCGCGGTGATGGAAGACCCCACTGCGGCCCTCAACCTGCTGACCCGCCTGCGCGCGCTGGGCGTGCGCCTGGCCATCGACGACTTCGGCACCGGCTACAGCTCGCTGGCCCGTCTCAAGCGCCTGCCGGTGCACAAGCTCAAGCTCGACCAGAGCTTCGTGCGAGGCCTGCCGGACGACCCGGAGGACGCCGCCATCTCAAGAGCGGTGATCGCCCTCGGCCACAGCCTGGGCCTCAAAGTGCTGGCCGAAGGCATCGAGGAAGAGGCCCAGGCCGACTTCCTGCGCGAACTGGGTTGCGACTATGGCCAGGGCTATCACTTCGGCCACCCGCAACCCGCCGCCGTGCATGACCAGGCACGGGCAGCGCAGCGCATGCAGGCAGCGCTGCCGCCAGGTGCGGGTAGCTGAGGGATCAGGCCTCGGCGCGCTGCAGCAGGCGCCGTTGGCGCCACTCCATGAAGGTTTTCAGGAACAGCGTGAGCAGGGCCATGCAAGCCAGCAGGCCAGCGGCAGTGAAGGCGGCCGCAGGCTTGTAGTCGTTGTTGAGCTGGTCGACCAAAAGCGGCAGGGTCAGGGTCTGGTTGATGATGGTGCCGGACACCACCGACACCGCGCCGAACTCGCCCACCGCACGCGCATTGGTGACCACCACGCCGTACAGCAGCGCCCACTTGATCTTCGGCAGGCTGATGCGGCGGAAGATCTGCCAGCCGCTGGCGCCCAGACACATGGCGGCGGTTTCCTCGTCCTGGCCCTGGGCCTGCATCACCGGAATCAGGATGCGCGCCACATAGGGCGCGGTGACGAATACCGTGACCATGACGATGCCCGGCCAGGCGAACATCAGTTGCATGCCATGATCGTAGAACCAGCGGCCGATGAAGCTTTCCAGGCCGTACACCACCAGGTAGCAAAGGCCGGCGACCACCGGCGACACCGCGTAGGGAATGTCGATCAGCGTGGTCAGCACCTTGCGCCCACGGAAGTCGTAATGGGTCACGCACCAGGCCAGGCAGATGCCGAAGCACAGGTTCAGCGGCACGGTGATCACCGCCACGAACAGGGTCAGGCCGATGGCGTGAAGCATGTAGTCTTCGTTCAGGTTGCTCCACAGCAGGTCGAGCCCGCCGGCCAGGGCCTTGCTGAAGATCAGCGCCAGCGGCACCAGCAGAATCAGTGCCACCAGCGTCAGACCGAGTGTTACCAGCGCCCATTGGCGCCAATCCTGGGGCTTTTTCATCGACCTTGCCGTTGCCATGCGAACAGACGCCCCTGCACCAGTTGCAGGAGAAAGAGAAGAGTCAGCGATGCCAGCAGGATCACCGAAGCGATGGCCGCTGCCGCCGGGTAATTGAATTCCTGCAAGCGGACGAAAATCATCAGCGAACTGACCTCCGTCTTGTAGGGGATGTTGCCCGCTATCATGATCACCGCGCCGAACTCACCGAGGCTGCGGATGAAGGCCTGCGAGCCGCCGGTGACCAGCGCCGGCGTCAGGGTCGGCAGCACCACGTGGCGGAAGGTCTGCAGGCGGCTGGCGCCCAGGGTGCGCGCGGCCTCTTCGTACTCGGCGCCAAGATCCTGCAGCACCGGCTGCACCGTGCGCACCACGAAGGGAATGCTGGTGAACACCATGGCCACGACGATACCGGTGTAGGCATAGGCCACCTTGAAGCCCAGCCACTGACCGATCCAGCCGTTGGGCACCAGCAGCGTGGCCAGGGTCAGGCCGGCCACCGAGGTGGGCAGGGCGAACGGCAGGTCGATCAGCGCATCCACCAGGCGCCGACCGGGAAAGTCGTAGCGGGTGATGATCCAGGCCAGCAGCAGGCCGATCGCCAACACCGCCAGGGTGGAGTAGAACGCCGCCGAGATCGTCACCTTGTAGCTCTGCACCACGCGCGGGTCGCTGATGGCGAACCAGTACTGCGCCCAGGTCATGTCGCTGACGTACAGCAGCAGCGCCGACAGCGGCAGCAGGATCACCAGCGACAGGTACAGCACACTGACGCCGAAGCTCAGGCCAAAGCCAGGCAGCAGCGGGGTCTGTCGGAAGAACAGCGTCGGTTTGCTCACGAAAAAGCTCGGCTCTACAAATGCAGTTGGCCGCCAAGATGGCGGCCAACAGACCAATACGATGCTTGCCCAGTGCCTCAACACAGATCACATGTCGGCATGTGCTCGGCTGCTTTCGGGTAGGGTGCGCTGCGCGCACCACGAAGACCGCAGTGCGTGCTTGGTGCGCACGGCGCACCCTACCCGAAAGCCGTCCGAGCGACAGTTGATCTGTAGCGTAACACCAGGGCGGGTTACACCCGCCCTGAGTCCCGATCAGCGACCGGCAGCGAGAAGCTGGTCGAGGATACCACCGTTGTCGAAATGCTTGGCGGTGATCTCGTCCCAGCTACCCAGCACCTCGGTCGGGTTGATCAGGCGTACCGGGGCGAACTGGGCCTTGGTCGCCTCCACCACTTCCGGGTTGTGCACGCGGTAGTTGTAGCGGGTCAGCAGTTGCTGGATGTCCTTGCTGTACTGGAAGTCGAGGAAGGCCTTGGCCTGCTCGCGGGTGCCGCGCTCGTCGGCCACCTTGTCGACGATGGCCACCGGGAATTCGGCCAGCACGCTGACCTCCGGCACCACGATCTGCAGGTTGGAAGACTTGAACTCGTCACCCTTGGCAATGTTGATCACTTCCGACTCGAAGGTCAGCAGCACGTCGCCCTGGCCGTTCTGGGCAAAGGCCACGGTGGCGCCACGGCCGCCGGTGGGGAAGTTCTCGACGTTCTTCAAGAGCTTGCCGACGAAGGCCTTGACCTTCTCCTGGTCGCCGTTGAATTTCTCGTTGGCGAACAGCCAGGCGCCCAGGTAGCTGTAGCGGGCGTTGCCGGAGGTTTTCGGGTTGGGGAACACCAGCTTCACGTCATCGCGAATCAGGTCGTCCCAGCTCTTGATGTTCTTCGGGTTGCCTTCGCGTACCAGGAAGGCGGTGGTGCTGTAGTAGGGCGAGCTGTTGTTGGGGAACTGCTTGGCCCAGTCTTCGCGCAGCAGGCCGCGCTTGGCCAGGATGTCCACGTCGGTCACCTGGTTGAAGGTGACCACATCCACCTTCTTGCCCTGGATGATGTCCTGCGCCTGGCGCGAGGTGCCGGCGAAGGACTGGATGATCTTCACCTCCTTGCCGGTCTTCTCCTTCCAGTACTCGACGAACTTGGGGTTGATCTCGCCGAACAGCTCACGGGCGATGTCGTAGGAAGCGTTGTGGAAAGGGGTGTCGACGGCAGCATGGCTCAACGAGCCAGTCAGCAGGGTGGCGCCGGCCACGGCGGCCAGAACGATCTTCTTCAGCATCTAAGGCATCCTTATCGAGAGCGGTGCCTGCAGGCAGGCGTTTTGATGGCTCGATTCTGCAGAAAAAGCATATAGCCGAAAAATATCTTTTTCTTATCTCTTTATAACAAGACTTGCAGAAGACGATCAGCCACAAGGGCCGACAAGGATAAGGCATGTCGTCCGGCCAGGCGAACCGAAGGCGCCAGACAGCTTGCCCCGGCCATTGCGGCCGGGGCCACGGAGGAGCGTCAGAGCTTGGCGATGGACACCTCGGTGGATTTGACGAAGGCAATCACCTCGCTGCCCACCTGCAGCTCCAGCTCGCGCACGGAACGGGTGGTGATGACCGACGTGACGATGCCGGCGGCAGTCTGCACGTCGATTTCCGACAGTACGTCACCGATGACGATGTTCTTGATGCTGCCCTTGAACTGGTTGCGCACGTTGATGGCTTTGATGGTCATGGGATTTTCTCCTGGGGTCGAAAATCAGCGGCAAGCTTCAAGCTGCAAGCCTCAAGTAGAAGCCTGCGGTTCTTGCTCGAAGCTCTTAGCGTTGGGTTTTTGCTTTGCTGCTTTTACTTGAAGCTTGTGGCTTGCCGCTTGCGGCTGCGCCAGCACCCGGTCGAGCACTCGCGCTTCCAGTGCAGCCGATTGCGGCGAGCAATGGGCGCGTGGGCGCGGCAAGTGCACGTCCAGATCCAGGCCGATCTGGCCGTCCTCGATCAGGATTACCCGATCCGCCACGGCCACCGCTTCGGCAACATCGTGGGTGACCAGCAGCACGGTGAAGCCATGCTGCTGCCACAGGCGTTCGATCAGGCGCTGCATCTCGATGCGGGTCAGCGCATCCAGCGCGCCCAGCGGCTCGTCGAGCAGCAGCAGGCGCGGCCGGTGGATCAGCGCCCGAGCCAGAGCCACGCGCTGCTTCTGCCCGCCGGACAACGCCGCCGGCCATTCCTGGGCGCGATCCGCCAGGCTGACTGCCGCCAACGCTTCCTCGGCCTGCCTGCGCCAGTTGCCGGACAGGCCCAGGCCAACGTTGTCGATCACCCGTTTCCAGGGCAGCAGGCGCGAGTCCTGGAACATCAGGCGGATATCCTCGCGCACGGCGTTGAGCGAGCCGCTGCCTGCGCGCAACTGGCCGCCGCTGGGTTGATCCAGCCCGGCCAGCAGGCGCAGCAAGGTGCTCTTGCCACAGCCGCTACGACCGACCACGGCGACGAACTGGCCGGTGGGAATGTGCAGGTCAATGCCCTTGAGCACCTGACGCGCGCCGAAGGTTTTCTCGATCTTGTCGATGACCAAGGGGAGGCCCTGGCGAATGCTGTGCAGCGCCGTCATTGAGCACCTGCCTTGGCCTGATAGGCCGGATGCCAACGCAGCCAGACGCGTTCGAGGCCATGGGCGGCGACGTCGGCCAGCTTGCCGAGCACCGCATAGAGCAGGATCGCCAGCACCACCACGTCGGTCTGCAGGAACTCGCGGGCGTTCATCGCCAGGTAGCCGATGCCGGCGCTGGCGGAGATGGTCTCGGCGACGATCAAGGTCAGCCACATGAAGCCGAGGGCAAAACGCACGCCGACCAGGATCGACGGCAGCGCACCGGGCAGGATCACCTGGCGGAACAGGGCGAAACCGGACAGGCCATAGCTGCGCGCCATCTCCACCAGCGCCGGGTCGACGTTACGGATACCGTGGTAGGTGTTGAGGTAGATGGGAAACAGGGTGCCGAGCGCGACCAGAAACACCTTGGCCGCTTCATCGATGCCGAACCACAGGATCACCAGCGGAATCAGCGCCAGGTGCGGCACGTTGCGGATCATCTGCACCGAGCTGTCGAGCAGGCGCTCGCCCCATTTCGACAGGCCGGTGACGAAGCCCAACAGCAGGCCGATGCCACCGCCGATGGCGAAGCCGATAGCAGCGCGCTGACCGCTGATCGCCAGGTGCCGCCAGATCTCCCCGGAGACCAGCAATTGCCAGCCGGCGGCGAGCACCGCGCTGGGTGCCGGCAGGATGCGGCTGGACAGCCAGCCACCGGCCACCGCCAGTTGCCAGGCCACCAGCAGCCCCAGCGGCAAGGCCCAGGGCGCGGCGCGCAGGGCCAGTTTGTGCAGGGTCGTGTTGTTCATGGTTGCCTCGAAGAATTCTGTGTTTCTGTCCCCGGATTGCATCCGGGCTACAAACCCTCTCCCATGAGTGGGAGAGCCGGAGGCGAGCCGTAGGGTGCGCCATGCGCACCAATGGCAGCGCAGGCAATCGAGGTGCGCGCAGCGCACCCTACGATTCACTCAGTAGCCCGGATGCAATCCGGGAAATCCGTGCGCTAGCCCCCTCTCCCCATCCCTCTCCCCAAAGGGGCGAGGGAGCTGTCAGGTGCCGCCGGAGTGCCCAGTGGCTCGCTTTGCCCCCCTCTCCCATTCATGGGAGAGGGGCTGGGGGAGAGGGCGCTTTTCAACTCGCCGCAGCCGCCTTCGGCAAAATGTCGTTGGCGATCATTTCGCCGAACGGGCTGACATAACCGCGACTCTCAGGGCGCTGGGGCTGGGCCACGTCCAGGTGCGGGAACAACAGTTCGGCGACTCGGTACGACTCCTCCAGATGCGGGTAACCGGAGAAGATGAAGGTGTCGATGCCCAGCTCCGCGTATTCCTTGACCCGTGCCGCCACCGTCGCGCCATCGCCCACCAGCGCGGTACCGGCGCCGCCGCGCACCAGGCCGATCCCGGCCCAGAGGTTCGGCGATACCTCCAGGTTGTCCCTCTTGCCACCGTGCAGCGCAGCCATGCGCTGCTGGCCGACCGAATCGAAACGCGCCAAGGACGCCTGGGCACGGTCGATGGTGGCCTGATCCAGATGGCTGATCAGGCGATCCGCCGCGGCCCAGGCTTCGTCATTGGTCTCGCGCACGATCACATGCAGGCGAATGCCGAAGCGCACATCACGGCCCTGCCTGGCCGCCTTCTCGCGTACCTGGGCGATCTTCTCGGCCACCGCGGCCGGCGGCTCGCCCCAGGTCAGGTACAACTCGACCTGCTCAGCGGCCAGATCCTGCGCCGCGTCGGATGAACCACCGAAATACAGCGGTGGACGCGGCTGCTGGATCGGCGGGTAGAGCAACTTGGCGCCCCTCACCTGGATGTGCTTGCCGGCGTAGTCGACGCTTTCGCCTTCCAGCACACGGCGCCAGATGCGGGTGAATTCCACGGAGGCTTCATAACGTTCGGCATGGGACAGGTGCAGGCCATCGCCGGCCAGTTCATCCGGGTCACCACCGGTCACCAGATTGAACAAGGCCCGACCGTTGGACAGGCGATCCAGGGTCGCCGCCTGGCGCGCGGCCACGGTCGGCGAAACGATCCCCGGGCGCAGGGCGACGAGGAATTTCAGGTTCTGCGTGACCGGGATCAGCGAGGCCGCCACCAGCCAGGAGTCCTCGCAGGAACGCCCGGTGGGGATCAACACGCCGCCATAGCCGAGGCGGTCGGTGGCCTGGGCGATCTGCGTGAGATAGCCGTGATCGACGGATCGGGCGCCTTCGGTAGTGCCCAGGTACTGACCATCGCCATGGGTAGGCAGGAACCAGAAGATATTGAGGCTCATGGAAAGGTTTCCTTTTGCGAACGCGTTGCGGTAGCCCGGATGCAATCCGGGAAATATCGTGCTGCCGTCCCGGATTGCATCCGGGCTACGAATTACTGGGCCTGGGCGACCCTGGCCGGCGGCTGCCAGACCACTTCGGCAATGCTCAGGCGCCTGGGAATCAGCCTGAGGTCGCTGAAGGTGTCGGCGATCTTCTGCTGCGCGGCGGCCACCTCGGGGGTAATCAACTGCGCGCCGTAGCTCTGCCGTTCAACGGCAGCACGGGTGATCGCTGGGGAAAGCCCGAGCAGCGGCGCGACCTGGGCAGTGGTTGCGTCGAGGTGCGTTCGTGTCCACTCGCCGGTATTGCGGATCTCCTCGACCAGAGCGGCCACCACCTGCGGGTGCTTCTCGGCAAAGGGGCGCGCGGCCAGATAGAACTGGTGGTTGTTCACCAGACCACGGCCATCACGCAGGATGCGCGCCTGCAACTGCTGCTCGGCGGCTGCCAGGAAGGGATCCCAGATCACCCAGGCATCGACGCTGCCGCGCTCGAAGGCGGCGCGGGCATCGGCGGGGGGCAGGTAGACCGGAGTGATGTCGCGGTACTTGAGGCCGGCCTCTTGCAGGGCGCGCACCAGCAGGTAATGCACGTTGGATCCCTTGTTCAGGGCGACCTTCTTGCCCTTGAGTTCGGCCACGGACGTGATCGGCGAATCCTTGGGCAGCAGAATCGCTTCGCTCAGTGGCGCTGGCGGCTCGAAGGCCACGTATAGCAAGTCAGCACCCGCAGCCTGGGCGAATACTGGCGGCGTCTCACCTGTGGTGCCGAAATCGACGGAACCGACATTGAGCCCTTCGAGCAACTGCGGGCCGGCGGGAAACTCCGTCCATTGCACGTCCACGCCCTGGGCGGCGAGGCGTTTTTCCAGGGCGCCGCTGGACTTGAGCAGCACCAACGGGCCGTATTTCTGGTAACCGATACGCAGTGTCTCGGCTTGTGCGTGGATAGCGCCGAAGGCGAGGGTCGCGGCAAGCAGGGCGACCAGACTCCGACGCAAAGTGTTGCCGCCCATGGCGACCTCCTTTGCAGTTGAGTGTGGGCCTGCTTGCCCGTTGGCGGGCGAGTAAGGCGGGGAAGCAGCCGCAAGCTTCAAGCCTCAAGCTACAAGCGGGCGTGCCGCTGTTGCTCTGGCTTTTACTTGCAGCTTGTAGCTTGCAGCTCATCGCTGCTCTTTCAGATACTCCAGCGAGCGTTCACCAGCCGGTCATTCAATAGCTTCGGATCGATCGGCCTCGGCCGTCGCGCCAGGGCTGCGCCCAGTTGTTCCAGTGCCTCGTCGAGGCGTTCGCGCAACTCATCGTCGATCTGCGCAGGCCTGCCCCCTTCGGGATAGGCGATCTGCTTATCCACGGCGAACACGCCGGAGAGCATTTCCTGCGCCTTCAGCGCAGCCAGCACCGGCTTGAGCGCGTAATCCACCGCCAGCAGGTGCGCCGGGCTGCCGCCACTGGCCAGGGGCAGCACCACCTTGTGCGCCAGGGCGCGCTCGGACAGCAGATCCAGCAGCACCTTCAGCGCGCCAGTGAACGACGCCTTGTACACCGGCGTGCCAATCACCAGGCCATCGGCGCTGGCCAGCACGGCCTGCAAATGCTGCACCGCCGGGCTGTCGAACCTTGCATGCAGCAGATCCTCGGCGGGAAAGTCGCGCACCTTGAGCAGGCTCACTTCCACCTGCTGCGCCTCGAGACGCTGACGCACATGATCCAGCAGTACCTCGGTGCGCGAACGCGCCGCAGGGCTGCCGGAGAGCAATACGACGTGCATGCTCGATCCTTACTTGTTGGGTTGCGGCGTCAGACGTAGATAGGGCTTCACCGCCCGATAGCCTTTGGGGAAGCGCTGCTTGAGCTCGGCCTCATCCTTGAGTGAGGGCACGATCACCACCTCGTCGCCGTCCTGCCAGTTGGCCGGGGTGGCCACCTTGTGGTTGTCAGTCAGTTGCAGCGAATCGACGACGCGCAGGATTTCATGGAAGTTGCGCCCGGTGCTGGCCGGGTAGGTGATGATCAGGCGCACCTTCTTCTGCGGGTCGATGATGAACAGCGAACGCACGGTCAGGGTGTCGTTGGCGTTGGGGTGGATCAGGTCGTAGAGGTCGGACACCTTGCGGTCGGCATCGGCGATGATCGGGAAGTTGACCAGGGTGTTCTGCGTCTGGTTGATGTCGTCGATCCACTTGAGGTGCGAATCCACCGGATCGACGGACAGGGCGATGGCCTTGACGCCGCGCTTGGCGAATTCATCCTTGAGCTTGGCGGTGAAGCCCAGCTCGGTGGTGCACACCGGGGTGAAGTCAGCCGGGTGGGAGAAGAGAATGCCCCAACTTTCGCCCAGCCATTCATGGAAGCGAATGCGGCCTTCGCTGGAATCCTGCTCGAAATCGGGGGCGATGTCGCCCAGACGGATGGTCATGCTGGTGCTCCTCGGCAGTGGCTGGGTGTGGTGCTCACTATGCTCAGGAACAAATCGAATTAAAAAGAATAAATAATGATTTATTTATAACCAAAACATTTTTAAAGAAAGGCCATCATGACCACCCCAACCTTGCACGAGATTCCCAGCGAACAGGCGCCCATGGCGCTGTTGCTGGAAGCCGATCCCAGCATCGCCCTCATCGCCAGTTATCTACAGGACGGTCGCTGCGTGGTCGCGCGCCTGGGCAAAGCGACCGTCGGTGTCTACGTGATCAAAGCTCTGACGGCCAACACCTGGGAACTGATGAACATCGCCGTGACGCCGGAACACCAGGGTCAGGGTATCGGCGTCCTGCTGCTGCACCACGCCATCGACCAGGCCCGGCAACTGGGTGCGAAGCGCCTGGAACTGGGCACCGGCAGCTTCGGCCACCAATTGACCTTCTACCAGCGCGCCGGATTTCGCGTGGTGGCGGTGGAGCCGGATTACTTCCTGCAGCACTACCCCGAACCGCTGTTCGAGAGCGGCCTGCAGCATCGGGATCGTTTGCGCCTGACTCTGGAGCTTTAAGAAGGCTCGCGCAGGCGATACCCGACCCCCGCCTCGGTAATCAGGTAACGCGGCGCAGCCGGATTGTCGCCGAGCTTCTGCCGCAGGTGGCCGACCACCACGCGCAGGTAATGGCTGTCGCCAACATGGCTCGGCCCCCAGATATCGCGCAGCAGTTGCTGCTGGGTCACCACCCGCCCGAGGTGCTGGGCGAGCAGCGCCAGCACCGCGTATTCCTTGGGCGTCAGGGCGATTTCGGCGCCGTCGAGGCTGACCCGGCGATAGGCCAGGTCGATGCTCAACGCACCGCAGGCGATGCTCGCCGGCAACGTTTCGCGGCCCTGGCCCTGGCGCAGCAGCACGCGCACGCGGGCAAGAAACTCCTGAATGCCGAACGGCTTGGTCACGTAGTCATTGGCGCCGCCATCCAGCGCCAGCACCTTCTCACCCTCGCTGGCACGCACCGAAAGCACCAGCACCGGCACCTGGCTCCACTCGCGCAGGCCGCGCAGCACCTGCTGGCCGTCGAGGTCGGGCAGGCCGAGGTCGAGCACGACCAGATCGGGGCTGTGCAGCGCCGCCTGAGCCAGGCCGTCTTCGCCATTGGCCGCCTCAAGCACCCGATAGCCCTGGGCGCTGAGGGCGATGCGCAGGAACTTGCGTATCTGCGCTTCGTCGTCGATCAGCAGAATGCTCGGCCCCTGGCTCATCAGTCGTCCTCGGCTTGCGGTTGTGCGGTCAATGGCAGGTGCAGGATCAGGCTGGCGCCACGGCCATCGAGGCCTTCGCCGACCGTGACGCGGCCGCCGTGAGCGCCGACCATGCCCTGGCAGATGGCCAGGCCTAGGCCGGTGCCCTGGCCGCCGCGATCCCCCCGCGCTGCGGTGTAGAACATGTCGAAGATCTTCGCCCGCTCCGCCTCGGGAATGCCAGGGCCCTGGTCCGCGACGACAAAGCGCAGCTCCTGTTCGTCGTACTCCAGCGCCACGCGCAGGCGCCCGGCCGGCGGCGAGAAGCGCGCGGCATTCTCCAGCACATTGACCAGCGCCTGCTCGACCAGCGCCGCGTGCACGTGCAGCAGCGGCGGCTCCGGCGGCAACAGGCATTCCACCTGCAGCGGCGCGAGCACCGCGCGCAGGCGTTGCAGGGCGCTGGCGACGATGTCGCTGGGCGCCACCCAGTCGCGCGCCAGCTTGAGCCCGCCATGGCCGAGGCGGGTCATGTCGAGCAGGTTCTGGATATAGCGGTCGAGGCGCTCGGCCTCGTCACGGGTGCCTTCGAGCAGTTCCCGGCGATCCGCCAGGGGGATCGCCTCGCCCAGCGCCAGCAGGCTGTCGATGGAGCCACGCATGGCGGTCAGCGGCGTGCGCAGATCGTGCGATACCGAGGCCAGCAGCGCACTGCGCAGTTCTTCGGTCTGCCCGTGCAGGCGCGCGGCCTCCAGCTCCTCGGCCAGTTGCGCGCGGGCCAGGGCCTGCGCCAGCGGTTGGCCCAGGGCGGCGACCAGGCGCCGGCGCTCGTCGGCCAATGGCGCGCCGTCGACATGCTGCAGGCCGATCAGCAACAACGCGCCCTCCTCCCCGCACAGCGGCCACCACCACCAACGGCTGTTGGGCAGGGTATCGGTACCGCGCCCGGCGGGCTGCTCATGCTGCCAGGCCCAGTCGGCGGCGGCGCGCTCGGCATCGGCCAGCTCGGTATGCTGGCCGCCCTCGTGCTGCCACTGGCCATCGGCGTTGCGCGACAGCAGGGTTAGGTGCATCTCCGTCCAACCGCCCAATTGTTGCTCGGCCACCGCCAGCACGGCCTGACGGTCGGCGGCGGCGGTGAGCTTGCGCGACAGCTCCAGCAGCGCCGTGGTCTCGCCCTGCGCCTGACGCAGCGCCTGCACCTGGCGGCGCTGACGGCTGGCCAGGTTGCCGGTCAGCCCGGCCATGAGCAGGAAGAACAGCAGGGTCAGCACGTCCTCCTGACGCTGGATGCGCAGAGTCAGGGTCGGCGGAATGAACAGGAAGTTGTAGGCCAGGAACGACAGTCCGGAGCAGGCCAGCGCCGGGCCCAGGCTGCTGCGCACCGCCACCAGCAACACAGCGGCGAGGAACACCAGGGAGATGTTCGGCAGCTCCAGCACCTGCGCCAGGCCGAGGGAGATCAGCGTGGCGCAGGCGGCGGCCAGGGTGGCCCACAGGTAGTCGCGCCAATGCGGGGCCATGCGCCTACGCCGGCCAGTCGCGGGCTGCGTAGCGGCGGCATCCAGCACGCTCACCTCCAGCCCGGCACCGGCAGCCAGCAGACGTTCGCCGAGGCCACGCCCGAACCAGCGCCGACGCAGGCGCCGCGTGCTGCTGCCGACCAGAATCAGGCTGGCGCGGCGTTCGCGGGCGTGGTCGAGCAGCGTGCGCGCCACCGAGTCGCCATGCAGCGTCACCACTTCGCCGCCAAGGCGCTCGGCCAGGCGCTGTGCCGTTTGCAGCCTCGCCCGTTGCTCCTCGTCCATGGCCACGCGGCTGTCCACATGCACCACCGACCAGGGCAGATGACGCCGCTCGGCCACCGCGCAGGCGTGGCGCACCAGGCGCTCGGCCTCGCCGTCACCATCCACCCCTACCAGCAGGCGGCCGAGCACGCTGGGTGCGGCCTGACCAAGCTGGCGGTAACGCTGGTCGAGGTCGGCATCGACCCGCGCGGCGGCGGTCTGCATGGCCAGCTCGCGCAGCGCGGTGAGGTTGGTCGGCGAGAAGAAGGCGTCGATGGCCGCACGCGCCTGCTCGGGCATATACACCTTGCCATCGCGCAGGCGTTCGAGCAGTTCGCGCGGCGGCAGGTCGACCAGCTGAATCTCGTCGGCCTCCTGCAGCACCCAGTCGGGCACCGTCTCGCGCACCTGCACGCCGGTGATGTCGCGCACGCGATCGTTGAGGCTTTCCAGGTGCTGGACGTTGACCGTGGTGTAGACGTCGATGCCGGCGGCGAGCAGTTCCTGCACGTCCTGCCAGCGCTTGGCATGGCGGCTGCCCGGAGCGTTGCTGTGCGCCAGCTCGTCGACCAGCGCCAGCTTCGGCGGGTCGCCTAGCAGGCCGTCGAGATCCATCTCGCTGAGTTCCAGACCACGGTACGGCAGGCGCAATGGCGGCTGCTGCGGCAGCCCCACCAGCAGCGCCTCGGTCTCGCTGCGGCCGTGGCTTTCCACCACCCCGGCGCGCAACGCCACGCCCTGGCGCAGTTGCGCATGGGCGGCCTGGAGCATGGCAAAGGTCTTGCCGACACCCGGCGCCGCGCCGAGAAACACCTTGAGCCGGCCCCGCCCTTCGCGGGGCAGGTCGGCGAGCAACGCTTCGGCGCGCAGGCTGTCGTTCATCGAGCACTCGTTACTGGGAAGAAGTGAAGGAATTGTCGGCCAGCGCCAGGTTCAGAGCCAGCACATTGACCACCGCCGGGCCGAACAGTGGGCGCTCGGTATGTGCCTCGACCAGGCGCAGCAGCTCGGCCTCGGCCAAGCCTCGGGCCTTGGCGATACGCGGGATCTGCCAGGCGGCGGCCTCGGGCGATAGCTGCGGGTCGAGGCCGCTGCCCGAGGTGGTCACCAGTTGCATCGGCACCGGCGCCTGGCCGGCATGACCCGCGCTGGCCTGCTCGATACGCTCGCGCAGCTTCGGATTGCTCGGCGCCAGGTTGCTGGCGGCGCTGGCCACGGTGGCGTAGTCGCCGGCCGAAGGGCGCGGTAGGAACCACTGATCGCCGTCGAAGGCCTGGGCGATCAGGCGGCTGCCGCGCACCTGGCCGGCGTCGTCACGCACCAGGCTGCCAGCGGCCTGATCGGGGAAGGCCACCTGGGCCACGCCAGTGACCGCCAGCGGGTAAGCCACGCCGGTGAGCAGCGTCATCAGCACCAGGGTGGCGATGGCGGGGCGGATATGGTCGAGCATGATGAGTCTCCTGATTCAGATTGCCCCGGATTGCATCCGGGCTACGTCGCTTGGCTTGTGTCATTCGTCTTGGCGCCGTGCCTGGCCATTTTGCGGATAAATCCGCTCCTACCGGCCGTGCCGTCGGGCGCAATGAAGCCCTTGTAGGAGCGAGCTCTGCTCGCGAAGCTTTTCACGCACCAGAGATTCGCGCGCAGAGTTCGCTCCTACAAAACGCGTTTACACCCAACCCAACCCCACCAGCAGCAGGTCGAGCAGCTTGATCCCGACGAAGGGCGCGACCAGCCCGCCGAGGCCGTAGATCAGCAGGTTGCGCCGCAGCAACTGGCCGGCGTCCAGCGCCTGGATGCGCACGCCGCGCAGCGCCAGCGGGATCAGCGCAACGATGATCAGCGCGTTGAACACGATGGCCGAGAGAATCGCGCTCTGCGGGCTGTGCAACTGCATCAGGTTGAGCGTGCCGAGCTGCGGGTAGATGCCGGCGAACAGCGCCGGGAGGATGGCGAAGTACTTGGCCACGTCGTTGGCCACCGAGAAGGTGGTCAGCGCGCCACGGGTCACCAGCAGCTCCTTGCCCACCTGCACCACGTCGATCAGCTTGGTCGGGTCGCTGTCCAGGTCGACCAGGTTGGCAGCCTCGCGGGCGGCCTGGGTGCCGTCGTTCATGGCCAGGCCAACGTCGGCCTGGGCCAGCGCCGGGGCGTCATTGGCGCCGTCGCCGCACATCGCCACCAGCTTGCCTTCGGCCTGCTCGGCACGGATACGCGAGAGCTTCTTCTCCGGCGTGGCCTCGGCGATCACGTCATCAACTCCCGCCTCGGCGGCGATGGCCGCAGCGGTCAGCGGGTTGTCGCCGGTCACCATCACGGTGCGGATACCCATGGCGCGCAGCTCGGCGAAGCGCTCGCGGATACCCGGCTTGACCACGTCCTTGAGGTGGATGGCGCCGAGCAGGCGCCCGTCCCCGGCCACCAGCAGCGGCGTGCCGCCACTCTGGGCGATCTTCTCCACCTCACGGGCCAGCGGTGCCGGCAGATCAGTTCGGCCCAGGCCGAGGTAGGCCAGCACGGCATCCACCGCGCCCTTGCGGTAGGCCACGCCATTCACGTCGGCACCGGACAGGCGCGTCTCGGCGCTGAAGGCGATC
The DNA here is from genome assembly GCF_052156495.1 of Pseudomonas sp. NCHU5216. Lineage (NCBI taxonomy): Bacteria > Pseudomonadati > Pseudomonadota > Gammaproteobacteria > Pseudomonadales > Pseudomonadaceae > Pseudomonas > Pseudomonas sp. NCHU5216. The sequence continues at coordinate 133,843 of NZ_JBQLIX010000004.1, forward strand.
AGCGTCATGCCGCTGCGCTCGGGCGCTTCCATCGGGTGCAGCGCCGCCAGGTATTCGACGATGGACTTGCCCTCCGGCGTGTCGTCGCCCTGCGAGGCCAGCAGCGCCGCCTCGGCCAGCTCCGGCGTAGATACCCCCGGCGCCTTGACCATGGCGCTGCAACGACGGTTGCCGAAGGTGATGGTACCGGTCTTGTCCAGCAACAGGGTGTGCACATCGCCGGCGGCCTCCACGGCGCGGCCGGACTTGGCAATGACGTTGAGGCGCACCAGGCGATCCATGCCGGCGATGCCGATGGCCGAAAGCAGGCCGCCAATGGTGGTGGGGATCAGCGTCACCAGCAGCGCCGCCAGGTAGATCAGCGGCAAGTCGCCACCGGCGAAGCGGGCGAATGGCTGCAGCGTGGCCACCACTAGCAGGAAGATCAGGGTCAGGCCGATCAGCAGGATATCCAGCGCCACTTCGTTGGGCGTCTTCTGCCGGCGTGCGCCTTCGACCAGGGCGATCATGCGGTCGAGGGTGGACTCGCCGGGGTTGGCGCTGATGCGTACCAGCAGCCAGTCCGACACCAGGCGGGTGTTGCCGGTGACCGCCGAGCGGTCGCCGCCGGACTCGCGGATCACCGGCGCGGATTCGCCGGTAATCGCCGCCTCGTTGACCGCCGCGACACCTTCGATCACCTCGCCGTCGCCGGGGATCAGCTCACCGGCCTCGACCCGCACCACATCGCCCTTGCGCAGGCTGCTGGCCGGCACGGACTGGAACTGCGCGCCGACCTGCTTGTTCGCCATCAAGCCCTGGCTGCCGGACTTGAGGCTGTCGGCGCGAGCCTTGCCACGGCCCTCGGCCAAGGCCTCGGCGAAGTTGGCGAAAAGCACGGTGAACCATAGCCACAAGGCGATCTGCACGCCCAAGGCGGTGCTCACGCCCCCCGCTTCTGGACGAACGGAGGGGACGAAGCACAGTACGCTGGTGACCAGCGCCGTCAGCTCCACCACCAGCATCACCGGCGAGCGCACCAGTTGCCGTGGGTCGAGCTTGACGAAGGCCTGCTTGAGGGCCGGGCGCCACAGCGCGCCGAGGCCGGTCTGCGGCTGACTGCTGGACGATTGGGCGCTGCGTTGCGCCGTTACGGGGGCATTCATCACGGTTTCTCCTTCAGAACGCCAGGTGTTCGGCCAGCGGGCCCAGGGCCAGCGCCGGCATGAAGGTCAGGCCACCCACCAGGAGGATGGTCAGGGTCAGCAGCACGACGAACAGCGGCCCATGGGTGGGGAAGCTGTTCTGCCCCTGCGGCGCCGCGCGCTTGGCCGCCAGGCTGCCGGCAATCGCCAGCACCGGCAGGATGTAGCCGAAGCGCCCGAGCAGCATGGCCAGGCCGAGCATCAGGTCGTGGTAGGGGGTGTCGGCGCTGAAGCCGGCAAAGGCCGAGCCGTTGTTGCCGGTAGCCGAGCCGTAGGCATACAGCGCCTGACTGAAGCCGTGCGGGCCGGGGTTGCCGATGGAGGCCGCCGGCCCTGCGAAACTCACCGCCAGGGCGCCGAACACCAGCACGCCGAGCGGCATCACCAGCAGCGTGGCGACCATCAGCCGTACTTCACGTGCTTCCAGTTTCTTGCCCAGGTAGGCCGGAGTGCGGCCGATCATCAGGCCGGCGAGGAACACCGCGATCAGCACAAACAGCAGCATGCCGTAGAGGCCCGCGCCGACGCCGCCGAAGACGATCTCGCCCAGCAGCATGTTGACCAGCGGCACCAGGCCGCCGAGGGCGCTGAAACTGTCGTGCATGGCGTTCACCGAACCGTTGGACGCCGCCGTGGTGGTGGTCGCCCAAAGCGCCGAGGCGAAGGTGCCGAAGCGCGCCTCCTTGCCCTCCAGCGAGCCGACCTGCTCGATGGGCAGCCCCACCAGCGCCGGGTTCGGCTGCAACTCCGCCCAGGCGCACACCCCCAGGCCGATGACGAACAACAGCAGCATGCTGGCGAGGATCGCCCGGCTCTGGCGCAGGTCACGCACGTAGTGACCGAAGGTGAATACCAGCGCCGCCGGGATCAGCAGGATCGACGCCAGCTCCAGCAGGTTACTCAGCGCCGTGGGGTTCTCGAACGGATGCGCCGAGTTGACGCCGAAGAAGCCGCCGCCATTGGTGCCCAGTTGCTTGATGGCGATCTGGCTGGCCGCCGGCCCCATTGGCAGGCTCTGCTCGCTGCCCTGCAGGGTGGTGGCCGAGATGTAGTCGCTGAAGTTCTGCGGCACACCCTGCCATACCAGCAGCACCGCCAGCACCAGGCACAGCGGCAGCAGGCCGTAGAGCACGGCGCGGGTGATATCCACCCAGAAATTGCCCAGACGGTCGCTGGACTGCCGCGCCAAACCCCGGCACAGCACCACCAGCACCGCCAAACCCACTGCCGGGCTGACGAAGTTCTGCACGCCAAGGCCGAGCATCTGGCTGAAATAACTCAGCTGCGCCTCGCCGCTGTACGCCTGCCAGTTGGTGTTGGTGACGAAGCTCACCGCCGTGTTGAACGCCAGCGGCAGGCTCAGCCCGGCGAGCTGCTGCGGGTTGAGCGGCAACCCGCCCTGCAGCAGCAGAATGCTCATCAGCCCCAGCAGGCAGACCAGGGTGAAGGCCAGCAGCGCCAGGGCGTAGCCGCGCCAGCTTTGCTCCTGCTCCGGGTCGACGCCAGCCACGCGGTAGCACAGGCGTTCCACCGGCTGCAGCACGGGGCTGAGCCAAGTGCGCTGGCCCTCCATCACCCGGTACAAATAGCGCCCGAGAAAAGGGGCCGGTGCCAGCACCAGCAGGAAGAAGGCCGCCAGCAGCAGCCAGTCGTAGTCATGCATGGCCGCCTCCTCAACCACGCCCTGCGGTGAGCAGCGCCACCAGCAGATAGGCGAAGAGGCCGACCACCAGGATCAGCGACACACCATCGATTGCGTTCATGTGCAAAGCTCCACGATGCGGGGAATCCGCTCGCGAGCATTGTCGGAAGGCAGGCCGTAAAAATTCGATTGCCGTCCCACCACTGGGGCGTAAATAAATCGTATTGATGCAGTGGGATCAGCCCTGTGGGAGGCGCTTCAGCGGCGACAGGGCCGCTGCGCGGCATGAACATGGCACCCGTAGGGTGGGCGGCGCAAAAACCCTCACTAACAGCCACTCTCCCACTCAACGCGCCGCGTAACCCACCAAGCGATGGCAAGTTGCGCGTAGGGCTTAGGCACGGAGCAGTACGCCGTTGGCGGGAGTGTTGGCCGTGAGTCATGGTGCCGAACTCGGCATGGCCCGGCGGGCTGTTCGCTGGCGCTCCTGAGGCCGCCCTACGATCAGCCGGCCAATTTAGCTATAGAAGATGACAGCCGAGCGACATCGCACGAAAAACCACCAGCCCCACGCAACCCTTGCCCCGCCTGGCTCCAAGAGGTTTTCCCAGACCTTATCCACAGCGCTTTCCCCAGATTCTGTGCATGACGCCCGGCAACCCGCCGCTGCCCTGCCCGGCTGTTGAAAACTCCCACCAAGTGATTGATTCACTGGGATATTCCGCCTGGCGATAACGTCAGCAGAGCGTCATTGGGCAAAAACTGAGCGGCCTACCATGACCCGCTTGAATGCTAGGCGAGGAGGGCTTTTGCAAAGGTTATCCACAGAGGTTTTCACAGAATTTGTGGGTGGGAGTGGAGAGATCTGGATCCACGCCATGCGACGGGAAAATGACCGAGATGGCATTTCGCCCGCAAAGCATGGACAGTGCAGCGGTGGATGGAATAGGTTTCTGGCTTGGTTCTGCTGGTGCGCTGATCCAGCGGATTGGGCTTGCCGTTATCTCTTTCGTGTTTCTCTCCAGAGACTATCGCGTTTATTGCGACCTCTCTCAGCGAAACAAGGACTTGCAGGGCGATAAGGAAGGTTGTGCGACTGGCGTCGCGGACAAACACGACACCTACTTCGCCTAACCACAGTTATGCTAAGGGCAGATAAAATTGAAGCGCGAAGATGCTGAAAAGTGGTTACATTATCACAGAGCAGGAATACCACCGACCAGATACAAACTGAGATCACTTGTTTATTCAAGCAACAGCATATTAACTCAGGCAAATTTCAAGCTTAACGGATACGAACTATCTTTAATCCCCCTGCCAGAAGTCAATAACTTTCACGGGGAAATCGAAGGATACATGCCAGCCTTCGTGTGCGAAATTATTTCAGAAAGCGAAACACACCGTGCGGGTAACAATTTTGACATTCATGAATGCCTTGATAGAGTTCTCCCACTTGTAGGATTTAATTATCGCTTACCGCTTAATTATACTCAGTGGGAAGAGTACGACGGAGAATGGATAGAAGCTATTGGCGGCGGAGGTCGAGTATCAATGCAGAGCCGCCACCAAAGCCTACCTAATAAAAATATTCATAGCATCGTAGATGCCTATGAAAAGGTTTCTACAAGGCTGGACAGAAGATCAAAGAAAGCCGCAGCCATACGCAACCGACTGAAAGAAGCAGGTAATCTCGAGACCATCTCGAGAAGATACAGCTTTCTTTCCTACTACAGCGTACTGGAAATAATTTCAGATGATTTAGCTTCTAACAAACATTGCCCATCAAATAGCCAGATAGCAATTGATATCGCCGAATTCTCTCTAAGCACAAAAGGCAGCCAACGCACAAAAATATATTTTCTGCTAAGCGCTTTAGAACACGAATTTGATATAGATCAATGTATTAAACTATCGGACATACGAAATGACATCGCCCACGGAGAGCAAACCGTCAGTCATGAGCATTTAGAGCTTTGTAAGAAACTAGCATTCTGGGCATCTGAATTTTTTGTTCTACATATTTCCCGCATAACATAACCCCTAATTAAAAGAGGACACGCACTGACACCACCAACAAAAAGCCCATATTCTTCGCAGGAAGAAACGTACATCTTTTAAACAAACCTCAGAGCCCGCTATCATGGAAGAGCTAATAAAATACTTCACCACAAACATAACAGGCGACAAAGTTTGGATTGCTTTTTTATTCCTAGCTGTTTACTACACCTTAAAGAAGGAGCCATTCAAGATTTTCGCTCACTTTTCTGACAGAAAAGAAAAAGAACATGATTTGGCACGAGTCCTGCTTGATTCTCAAAAGCTCGGAAAAGATGCCAACGAATTTCTTAGAGAGCACCTGGAGAGACACGCCTTCCGCAAGTACTATGAAATAAATGCAGACGCCGAAATGAGAGAGGCGCTTATAAAATTTCACAAAAAATATCAGCGCAAGATTGGCTGGCACGACATAAGAAGAGCATACTCAAACATCTCATTAACAGGCACTAAAATCTCTGCCAAACTAGAATGGCATGAGCACATAATGCGCTGGATCGTAACGACTCTTTGCTACTTAGTAGGTGCATATGCAATATTTGTAATGATTTACGCAGGCTTTAACATCGACTCGAGCAACAGCCTCACATTTCTGGGTCTAACTCTTTTGGCTCTACTGCTCCTTGTCACCGCAGTAGTATTCTCTAGCCTGAACTGGCCTTACCATAGCACTAGAAAAATAATCAATATATCTACCGAATAGAGTTAGCAAGTAGCCTGAACAACCTCGCCCAACGGCGGATGAAAAAAACGTTATCCACCCTACGGGAAAACCGTGGTGTAGGGTGGGCAACGCGAAGCTTGTCCACCATTCCTGGGCAGGAGCAGCAAGTCGCCTGAGTTGATCAAGACAATTGCGGTGATGGGTTTGACATTGCTCTACCCATCCTACGGTCGTTGATCTACGTACACCCGCACTCGCTGGCGGGCTGCTCGCTTCGAGAACGAGCGGCCGGCGTCCCGGGCCGCCCTACGTCAGCCTGCCTTGCTCGGCGAAGCATCCTCAAAGCGATCGACCTTGCGCAGGCTCTTGAAGCCGAGCATCCAGCCGCCGGTGACGGTCAGAGTGCAGGCGCAGCCGAGCAGCGCGGCCGGCACCACGCCGAACCAGGCGGCGCTGGTGCCGGCGCGGAATTCGCCCAGCTCGTTGGAGGAGCCGATAAACAGCATGTTCACCGCATTGACCCGACCACGCATGGCGTCCGGGGTGGAGAACTGCACCAGGGATGAGCGGATGTACATGCTCACCATGTCCGCGCCGCCGGCCACCACCAGTGCGGCGAACGACAGCCAGAACAGGCTGGACAGGGCGAACACCAGGTTGGCCAGGCCGAACAAGGCCACCGCGCCGAACATCACCAGGCCGACATGGCGGTTGAAGGGTTTCATGCTCAGGTACAGGCCCACCGACACCTCACCTATGGCCATGGCGCTACGCAGCAAGCCAAGGCCCGTCGGGCCAACCTCAAGCACTTCCTGGGCGTAGATCGGCAGCAGCGCCACCACGCCGCCAAGCAGCACGGCGAACAGATCCAGCGAGATGGTGCCGAGGATGATCGGCCGCGTGCGGATGAAGTGGATGCCAGCGGTGAAGCGCGCCCAGGCAGTGGACTCCAGCGCCTGCATCTTCTCGGCATAGAGCACCGGTACGCGCTGCAGCAGCACGCAGCCAGCGAGGAAGCAAGCCAGGCACACCGAGTAGGTCAACCCGCCGCCACCGATAGCGTACAGGCCGCCGCCAATCACCGGGCCGGAGATGGTCGCGCCGCGCATGATCATGCTGTTGGCGGCGATGGCTGCCGCCAGGCGCTCGCGCGGCACGATCTGTGGCAGCAAGCTGGACAGCGCAGGCCCGGTGAAGGCGCGGCCGCAGCCGTAAAGCACCAGCACTGCGTAGTACCAGGTGACCGACGCTCCACTCAGCGACAACCACAGCAGCGCACCGGCGCACAGGCCCTCCACCAGCCAACTGAGCATGAGGATCAGTTTGCGGTCGTAGCGGTCGATCAGATCGCCCGCCGGCATCAGCAGCAGCAGCATGGGGATGAACTGAGCCAGGCCGACATAGGCCAGCGACAGCGGATCGCGGGTCAGGTCGTAGACCTGCCAGGCGACCACGATGGCCTGGATCTGCACGGCGAAGACCACCACGATGCGGGCGATGAGAAATGGCAGGAAGCCGGGCAGGCGGTAAACGGAGGCAGGGGCAGCGGACACGACAGATATCTCGGAAGCATGACCGGTGGGTTCCGGTCGAGGTGAGCCGGCCAATCTACGGCAAAGCCCAAGCCCGGGGCAAACGAACGAACAGGCTGTTGCGTAGGTTGCACCGATACGCGGTGGAATCTGTCACCTCCGTGAAGACAACGGGACATGAGCCCGGCTGGCTCGATAGAGTGCGATCCACCCGCACTGACCATCCACGTGGCCCGGATGTAATCCGGGAATCCCTGGCACAGCGTCCCCGGATTGCATCCGGGCTACGGACTGTCGCGGCTAAACCCCCTCCCACAGTCCAGCGTAGGGTGGACGACGCTTCACCCGTCCACCAAGAGGCGAGAACAGCGGTGGATGATATGCGTCATCCACGCCTGGCTACCCCGAAGCACAGTGACGGGGTTTAATGGCCCTTTTTGCCGGAGCCCCACCATGCCCCTGAGCCCCGACGAACTCGCACAGATCAGCGCCCTCACCCTGGCCCATTACCAAGGCAGCGCCGAAGACTTTCGCGAGGGCACCCGCGACCATGACGTGAGCCAGAATATCGCCGCGCTGCTGCGTCATATCGAGGGCATCGCCCCCTGGCGCATCCTCGATTTCGGCTGCGGGCCGGGGCGGGATCTGCGTACCTTCCGCGCCCTCGGCCACGAGGCCATCGGCCTGGATGGCTGCGCCGAATTCGTTGCCATGGCGCGTGCCGACAGCGGCTGCCAGGTATGGCAGCAGAGCTTTCTCGAACTGGATCTGCCGACCGCGCACTTCGACGGCATTTTCGCCAACGCCAGCCTCTTCCATGTGCCGGATCAGGAACTGCCGCGCGTGCTCGGCCAGTTGCATGCAGCGCTCAAGCCCGGCGGTGTGCTGTTCTGCTCCAACCCGCGCGGCGACAACCAGGAGGGCTGGAACGGCCCGCGCTACGGCAGCTACCACGACCTGGAACGCTGGCGCGCCCGACTCACCGCCGCCGGCTTCGTCGAGCTGGAGCATTACTACCGCCCCGCCGGCCTGCCCCGCGAGCAGCAACCCTGGCTGGCCAGTGTGTGGCGGCGGCCGGGCTAGTGCGCCCTCTCGATCGAGCCGATGCGCAGGCTATGGGTGACTGCGCCTAACCCACGCTCGTTGCCTGCAAACCCGCCAACAACAAGCGCTGATACAGGGCTTCGCGCACACCTTCCGGCGCCTCCAGGCTCATGCGCCGCAGATGCTCGGCGAAGGCAGCCGGCTCCGGGGCATCGAGGGTGGCCTTGCCCAGCTCCAGCACCTCGCTCAGGCGCAGCTTGCTCTTGAGCCAGTTGAGGGCGCGCAGCAGATCCTGCTCCACGGGGCTGAAGTCGCAGCCCAAGGGGTATTCGTCCAGCAATGCCGCATGGCGTTCGCGCACTTGTTCCAGACGCTCTGGCAGATTCTGGGTGAAGCGTTCGTCCAGGCAGAAATCCTCGGGCAGCTTGCCGGCCTGTTTGGCCTGCTCGATCAATTGCGGCTGGAAGCGCGAGTCGCTGATGTTCAGCAGTGCCTCGATCACCTGGGCATCGGTCTTGCCGCGAAGGTCGGCGATGCCGTACTCGGTCACCACCATGTCGCGTAGGTGCCGGGGAATGGTGGCGTGGCCATACTCCCAGACGATGTTGGAGCTGAGCTCACCGCCTGACTCGCGCCAACTGCGCAGCAGCAGGATCGAACGGGCATCCTCCAGGGCATGGGCCTGGGCGACGAAGTTGTACTGCCCACCCACACCGCTGAGCACGCGGCCATCCTCCAGCTGGTCGGCCACGCCGGCACCGAGCAGGGTCATGGTGAACACGGTGTTGATAAAGCGCGCGTCGCGACGCTGCAGACGCTTGAGCGCCTCCTCGCCGTACAGCTCGTTGATGTAGCGGATGCCGGTCATGGCGAAGCGTTGGCGCTCGCCGTCATCGAGTTCACGCAGGCGTCGATAGAAGCTTGCCGGGCCGAGGAAGAAGCCACCATGCAGCACCACCCCATTACCGGCACTGCCGAGGCAGGCTTGCAGGCGCGCCTGCGTCTGCGGGTCGCGTAGATCCGCCGCCACGCGGCTGCCGTCGGGCCACTGCAAACAGCCGTCCTGCCACTGCACATCGTCTTGCAGCAGGCCACTGCCGCGCAACCAGTGCAGGTCATCCGCCCCCAGTTGCGCCGGCAGCCCGGCGTCGAGCAGGGCCTGCACGCTGCGCAGGCGCCCTTGCTCATCCAGCGCGCCGCTGTCGGCCAGGCGTTGCAGACGCAGATCCGCGTAGACCTGGCGCCGCACCAGGCCAGCCTCGGCCAGGGCCAGCAGGCCGTTGACGAACATTTCGCTGCAGCCGTACAGGCCCTGATCTAGGGGTTGCAGGCCGCCATTGGCGGAGATCGCCTGCGCCCAGTGCTGCGCGCCAAGATCCTGCAACAGGGCGCGATAGCCGGCGTTGTCCTGCTGGCGCGCCATCAGCGCCGCCGCCAGGGCGTCGCCCATCGAACCGATGCCGATCTGCAGGGTGCCGCCATCGCGCACCAGGCTGCTGGCCAGCAGGCCGATGCAATGATCCTGCAGCGACACCGGCATGTTCGGCGTGGAGAACAGCGTGGTGCGCTCGTCCTCGACTATGTGAATGTCGAAGGTCTCGCGCGGCACCTCGGCATCGCCCGCCATGTACGGCAGGTCGCTGTGGATCTGGGCCACGCTGAGAATGGTTTCGCCAGCGGCGCGACGCCGCTGCAGCAAGGGCAGCAGGTCGAGGCTGACGTCTGGGTTGCAGCTCAAGCTGAAGTGCTCGGGCTGCCCGGCATCGGCGGCAACGAGCTGGGCCACCACGTTCAAGCCCTTGGCATTGAGGTCACGGGCGACGTGGCTGTAGTTGCTGCTGATGTAATCCTGCTGCGCCGGCTCGCACTCCAGCAGGCTGCCCGGCTGGAAGAAGAACTGCTCGACCCTGACGTTGGTCGGCAGGTCGCCGCTGTGCAGATCGGCGAGAAAATCCAGCTCGGGGTAATCACCGAAGACCCGCTCGACGAAGGGCTCGATAAAGCGTTGCTGCAGCTCCTGCCCGGCACGCGGACGCGCCAGGCACAGCGCGGTGTAGATGGTCATTTGCCGCTCGGGCATCTGCCGCACCCGCGCATAGAGCGCATTGACCCAGCGATTGGGCTTGCCCAGCCCCAACGGCAAACCGAGGTGGATGGGCCCGTCGATTTCGCTCAAGACGCGGTCGACGGCTTGCTCGAGGCTACAGGTGTACGGCATCTGGCGCTCCTCAGGACATGCCTGGCAATTGCGGCTTGGACTGCATCGTCGCCGTCATGGTTGCATGCCAGCAACCGTTCGCAGGATGGGCCGGGGTCGAGCTCAGCCCTCCCCGCCTGACGGCGGGTAGGGCTAGAGTGCCGTTGGTGCTCTGGCAAGCAGGCCAAGGCTCAGGCATCCGCGTCGAAGTGCAGCTCCGGCGGACGGCGTCGGAAACCGCCGGTAAGCCAGGCCAGATACAGACCACCGATCACCAGCCAGGCGCAGCCGAGCATGATCGCCAGGCGATCCAGGCTGACCATCAGCCACAGCGTCGCCAGCATGCCGAGTGCCGGGCACAGCAGGTAGCGCAGCACCTGCAATGGGCCGCGCGCCTGCGGCTGACGGGCGAAGTGCACGATCACCGAGAGGTTGACCAGGCTGAAGGCCAGGAAGGCGCCGAAGTTGATGAAGGACGTCGAGGTGGTTACATCCAGCTTCAGCGCCAGCAAGGCCACCACCGCACACACCACGATGGCGCCTACCGGGGTGCCGAAACGTGGGCTCAGGGTGCCCAGCAGGGCACGCGACAGCACGCCGTCGCGGCCCATGGCGTACATCAGGCGCGAGGCGCTGGCCTGAGCCGATAGACCCGAGGTGAACTGGCCAACGATCAGCCCGATGAGGAAGAACGACACGAACAGATCGCCGCCGATGTTGCGGGCAATCTCGTAGGCCGCCGCATCGCTGCTCTCGAACACGCTGGACGGGTGCGCCAACTGCACGAAGTAGGCGGTGACCACGAAGATCAGGCCGCCGATCAGGGTGATCAGCAGGATCGCTCGCGGAATGGTGCGCTGCGGTTCATGGGTTTCCTCGGTCAGGGTGCTGACCGCATCGAAACCAAGGAAGGAGTAGCAGGCCACTGCCGCGCCGGCCATCACCAGCGAAACGTTCACGCCCTCGCCGATGAAGGGCTCGAGCGACCACAAAGGCTTGCTGGCATCGCCCAGCACGTAGTGCACGCAGAGTGCTACGAAGGCCAGCAGTACCAGAAACTGCACCAGCATCAGCACGCCGTTGATGCCCTTGGCCAGGCGCAGACCGATCACGTTGATCAGGCTGGTGACCAGGATGAAGGCCAGCACCCACAACGCCTGCGGCACCTCGGGAAAAGCCGAGTGCAGATAGGCCGCGCCGATCAACCAGATGGCCATGGGCAGGAACAGGTAGTCGAGCAACACCGACCAGCCGGCGATGAAGCCCAGGTGATCGTTGATGCTGCGGCGCACATAGCTGTAGGCCGAGCCGGCCACCGGGAACAACGCGGCCATGCGTGCATAACTGAGGGCGGTGAAGAGCATCGCCAGCGAGGCGGCGACGTATGCGGCGGGCACCGCGCCACGGCTGATCTCGGCGAGGATGCCGAAGGTGCCGAGGACGATGATGGGTGTCATGTAGGCGATGCCGAACAGCACCACCGCGCCCAGTGAGAGGGATCGTTGCAGACGAGCCATTACTTGCTACTCCCGTTCTTTAAATTGTTATGGCAGAGCCGAAGTCGGCAAAAACGCGCGGCAAAAGCCACTGCGGGCGCATCGATGGCGCCCGTCGATAAGAGAAGTCAGGGGATCAGCAGCTCACGCAGACCGTCTGCGTGATCGATACGCTGGCCGGGCAGCGGTATCCGTCGCTCATCCAGGTAGCGGTAGTCGCGACGCGCCTCGGCCAGGCGCTGGAAATCCAGCTCGATGGTCTGCCGGCACGGCTCGCGCCCAGCCTCCAGCAGCAGGTTGCCGCTGGGGTCGACTACCGCGCTGCCGCCGGCGAATACCAGGCCATCGTCGCCCTCGCCGACGCGATTGGTCATCACCGCATAGGCCTGGTTCTCCATGGCCCGCGCCATGATCGCGGTGCGGTGCGTCGGCCCGTAGGGATCCATGTTGCCGTTGGTGACGATCAGCAGCTCGGCGCCCAGCTCACCCAGGGCGCGGGCGCTTTCCGGGAATTCGATGTCGAAGCACACCAGCAGGCCGACGCGCACGCCATCGAGCAACGCCGTGGCGTAACGGTCGCCCGGCTCGAACACGCCGCGATCCGATGCCCACAGGTGGGTCTTGCGATACTTGAGCACGAGGTCGTCGCCATCGAGCAATACCGTGGTGTTGTAGTAGCGGCCGTTGTCGTTTTCGGCGATGCCGATGGCCACGGCCAGGCCACGTTCGGCAGCGGCGCGACGGATCGCCTGCAGGCTCGGGCCATCGAGCGGCTCGGCCAGGGCGGCGATGTTCTCGGCAGTGGGGAAGCCGGTCAGGTAGGTTTCCGGGAACACCACCAGGCGAGTGCCAGCCGCGCAACCGGCAATGGCCTCCAGCGCGGCAGCGAGGTTGTAGGCGGTATCGCCATCACGGCCAGCGAGCTGGACGAGTTCGACTTGCATGACAGGGCTCCGATTCTTGTTGTTGCACGGCGCGCGGCGGCTACCCAGAATGCCGGCAGCCATCCGCCAGGGTTCGAGTATGGAGACAGGGTCGCCCGGGCGAAATCACGCACGTGGGGTAACCCCCGGGGGGTAGAGGCATGACCATGACCTTGCACGACATCGCCTTTCACCGCAGCGTAGGCGAACTCATCGACGCCCTGCCCAGCCCGCACTTCTGGCGCGCCCTGGTGCGCACCCTGGGCCAGTACGTGGCGCACGACAGCTGGGTAGCGCTGATCTTCAGCGAAGGGCGGCCGCAGGTGCTGGCCGAATGCGCTGGCGACGACGGCGAGCCCGACCTGCTGTTTCAGGATTACTTGCGCGGTCTGTACCTGCTCGACCCCTTCTACATCGCCAGCCGCGAAGGCCGCCGCGACGGCCTGGTGCGCCTGGCCGACGTGGCCCCGGAGTGCTTCGAGCAGACCGACTACTTCCGCCGTTACTTCAGCCTCAACGTGGTGGCGGACGAAGTGCAGATCAACCTGCCGCTGCCCGGCGAGCGCACCCTGTGCCTGTCGCTGGGCTCGCGCCAGGCCTTCCGCCCGGAACAGATCGCCCTGCTCAGCCTGGTGCAGCCCTGGGTCACCGCGCTGATGCGCCAGCGCCTGGCCTTTGAACCGGAGCCGGGCGAACCCAGCGCCCCGCCGCCCTGGCAGGAACGCCTGGAACAGATGGCCCGGCAAGTGGAAACGGCGCTGACCGGGCGCGAACTGGAAGTGGTGCGGCTGATGCTCAGCGGCCACTCTAGCAAGGAAGTGGCGCGCAAGCTGGCGATCTCGGCGGAAACCGTGAAGGTGCACCGCAAGCACGTCTACAGCAAGCTGGGGATCAAGTCGCAGTCGGAGTTGTTTGCCTTGTTCCTGCAGGCGCAGGGCGGTTAATACCTGGCGTCAGCGCAGTTTCTCCAACATCTGGTAGTACCACATGCCCGCCGCCAGCATCGGGTTGCCGAGCTGGTCGCCCAGCGGCACCTTGATGTGTTTGCAGGCGGCGAAGGTGTCGAACTGTTCCAGATCGCCGGTGATGGCCTTGGCCATGATCTCACCCATGATGTGGCTGGTCGCCACGCCATGGCCGGAGTAGCCCTGGCAGTACCAGACGTTGCTCGACAGCTTGCCCAGTTGCGGGATGCGGTTCATCACGATGCCCATGGCGCAGCTCCACTGGAAGTCGATCGGCACGCCCTTGAGCTGCGGGAAGGTGCGCTCGATGCACGGGCGCAGCTCGCCGGCGATGTCGCGTGAGTCGCGCCCGGAGTAGTTGGCGCCGCCGCCGAACAGCAGGCGGCCGTCGCCGGTAAGGCGGTAGTAGTCGAGCACGAAGCGGCAATCGTAGACCGCCAGATCGAAGGGGTTGATTGCCTCGATCTGCGCCTGACTCAGGGGCGCGGTGGTGACGATGCCGCCCATGGCCGGGAAGATCAGGCCCTTGAGTTTGCGCCGCTCCAGCTTGTGGTAGACGTCACCGGCCAGCAGCACCTGCTTGGCCTCGATGCGCCCGCCCGTGGTGACCACCGCCGGGCGCGGGCCGTGGACGATATCCAGCACCTCGGAGTGCTCGAAGATCAGCGCGCCCAGGCTCTCGGCCGCCCTGGCCTCGCCCAGGCACAGGTTGAGCGGGTGCAAGTGCATGTTGCGGGTGTTCTTCAGCGCGCCGCAGTACAGCTCGCTGCCCAGTTGCGCACGCACACCGGCAGCATCGAGCAGAGAGACATCAGCCTCCATGCCACGACGCAGCGCTTCCTCAAAGGAGGCCTTGAGCTCGTCCATGTGGCTGGGCTTCATCGCCGTATGCAGGTGGCCGTGCTTGAGGTCGCAGGCGATGCCGTACCTGGCCACGCGGTTCTTGATGATCTCGTGGCCGCGCCAGCGCAGGTGCCAGATGAAGTCGTCCACCTCCTCACCCAGGCTGTTGCGCATCTGCTTGCGCATGGCCTCGTCGCCGGACAGGCTGCCGGTGACTTGGCCGCCATTGCGCCCACTGGCCCCCCAGCCGACCTTGTGGGTTTCCACCACGGCCACCTTGAGGCCGCGCTCGGCCAGCTCCACCGCTGTGGCGATGCCGGTGAAACCGCCACCGATGATGGCCACGTCGACGGTGACGCTGCCTTGCAGCGTCGGGTAGTCGCTCTCGAAATTGAGCGAGGCCGCATAGTAGGACGGCGCGCGCTCGGCGGCGGGTTTGACGGGTTGCTCGATCATGTTCATTGCATGTCCTTGGGGCGGCTGCACCGCCGTAGGGTGCGCTGTGCGCACCGAAAAATTCGCGGTTCGCGGTCAGGCATTGCTCAGATACCAGCGCCAGTCCTGCTCACCGACCTCGCCCATGAACTGGCGATACTCGGCGCGCTTGACCGCGAGATAGACCTTGAGGAACTCGCCGCCAAAGGCTTCGCGCGCCCAGCCTGAATCTTCCAGCGCCTGGATAGCCGCCGACCACTGGGTCGGCAGATGTTCCGTGGCCTGGGCATAGCCGTTGCCCTCCACCGGCGCACCGGGGTCGAGGTTTTCGCGAATGCCTCGGTGAATGCCGGCGAGTATCGCCGCAGCGGCGAGATAGGGGTTGGCATCGGCACCACAGATACGGTGCTCGACATGCCGGGTATTGGCCGGGCCGCCCGGCACGCGCAGGCTGACGGTACGGTTATCCACACCCCAGGTGGGCGCCAGCGGCGCATAGCTGTTGGCCTGGAAACGCCGGTAGGAATTGGCATTGGGGCAGAACAGCAGCAGCGAGTCGAGCAGGCAGGCGAGCATGCCGCCCACCGCCTGACGCAGCAGCGGCGTACCGGCGGGATCTTCACTGGCGAACAGATTGTTGCCCTGCCCATCGGCCAGGCTGACATGCATATGCATGCCGGTGCCGGCCAGGTGGTCGAAAGGTTTGGCCATAAAGCAGGCCTGCATGCCGTGGGCATGGGCCACGCCCTTGACCAGGCGCTTGTAGCGCACCGCCTGATCCATGGCCGCCAGCGCCGGGCCATGCTCCAGGGTGATTTCCACCTGGCCGGGAGCGTATTCGGAAATCGCCGTGCGCGCCGGAATGCCCTGCGCCTTGCAGGCGGCATAGAGATCGCGCAGGAAGGGTTCGATCTGCTCCAGCTCGCGCAAGCCATAGACCTGGGTCTGCCGTGGGCGGCCACCGTCGGCGTCCAGAGCCGGTTGCGGGCGGCCCTGAGCGTCGCGCTGCTGGTCGAGCAGATAGAACTCCAGCTCGCAGGCCATCACCGGGTGGTAGCCATCGGTTTCAAGCTGCTCGATCACTCGCACCAGCAACTGCCGTGGATCAGCCGGGGTGGCCGGCAGGCCTTCGCTCGGGTGCATGGACACCTGCACGGCGGCGGTGGGAATCTGCCGCCAGGGCAGGCGCACCAGGCTGCCGGGCAGCGGGTAGGCACGGCAATCGATATCGCCCACCTCCCAGACCAGGCCGGTGTCCTCGACATCCTCACCCTGGATGCTCAGGCCGAGCATGGTGCTCGGCAGTGGCCGGCCGCTCTGGTACAGCGCCAACAGTTCTTCGCGGTGCAGCAGCTTGCCGCGCGGCACGCCATTGGCGTCGAGGATGAACAGCTCGATCAGTTCGATATCGGGGTTATCGCTCAGGAAGCCCTGGGCTTCCTGCACGGGGGCGAAACTCGTCATGTTGCGCTCGCTTGCGCCAGTGGCGCGCTCGGTGTCCGCACGGCCCGCACGATGGCTCGACGGGTTGCACAGGCAGACAAGGTGATAGCAGCGGCTGCGGGCATGGCGCAGCCATCGGTATTCAGCGGGCGGGGACGGTATCCGGCGGGCGCGCGTGGCGGCAGTGCCACAAGGCCCAGAAGGCGAGGATGATCGTCAGCAGCGGGTTGAGCTGCTGCAACGGGCGCCTGCGCGCCGGGGCGCGGTAGAGCGGAACATGGACTTGGCAGGCCAGGGAGATCATGGTTTGGCAGCGTCGCACAGGGTTTGACGTGCGTTAAATCGGGTTTTTCAGACCTTCGGATTGCAACTGGCTAAACAATCAGCCCGCAAACTGCCGAACGACGCGCAGAAAAAAGCCGCCTTTTGCAGACCGTGTGAAAACGTAGCGAGCGAAGGTCAGGCAAGGCAAAAAACGGCGAAAAAGCGCAGTTTACGAGTTGTAAATGAGCATTTTGAGTCGTTTTTTAACGCAGCATGACCGAGCGCAGTAGTTTTCACACAGTCTGTTTTGAGGCGGCTCTTTCGGAAGCGTTGGGCTTACAGGCCAGACATCTTCTTGATGGCGGCGCGCAGCTCGTCTTCCGAGCAATCAGCACAGGTGCCCTTCGGCGGCATGGCGTTGATGCCGGAGATGGCCTTGGCCAGGATGCCGTCGAGGCCGCCCTGGTGGTCGGCGCGGTCTTTCCAGGCAGCGGTGTCACCGATCTTCGGTGCGCCCAGCACGCCAGTGCCATGGCAGGCGTTGCAGTGCTTGGCGATGATGTCATCGGCGCTGCGCGCACCACCACCGGCGGATGCAGCGACGGTTTCCACGCCCTTGCACTCTTCACCCATGACGCACACTTCACCGACCGGCTTGAGGCGTTCGGCAATGGCTTCATCGGTCGTGGCCTGAGCAGTCACTGCCCACAGGGCCAATACGACAGCCGGAGCTGCCAGCATGTTCTTCATCAGATTCACGGTACACCCTCTTCGTGGCTAGTCACGCCCGCGGCCACGGTTTCGCGAGCGGGCGACAGTATAACGATTAGCCAGCCTGGCTGAAACAACACATTTGTCGCAGGAAGGCAGCCACAAGCGACAAGCAAAACGGTTGGCCCCAGTGCTGTTACTTGCAGCTTGAAGCTTGTGGCTTATAGCTGCCTTTTAGAAATTCGCCGGCGAGGTGGCGCTGATCAGCCGCGCGGGCACGTCGAAGGGGTTGCGAAAGCGGTGCGGTTTGCTGCTCTCGAAGTAGTAGCTGTCGCCCGGCTCCAGCACGAACACCTCGTTGCCGACGGTCAGCTCCAGACGCCCTTCGACCAGCATGCCGGCCTCTTCACCTTCGTGGGCATACATGTCGTCGCCGGTGTCGGCGCCGGCCGGGTAGGTTTCGTCGAGAAAGGCGATGGCGCGGCTGGGATGGGCCTTGCCGATCAGTTTCATGGTGATGGCGCCACTGCAGATGTCGGTCAGCTCGGCCGCACGGTAGACCACCTGAGTCTGGTTCTCCTGCTCCAGATCGAGGGAGAAGAACTCCACCAGCGACATGGGAATACCACTGAGCACCTTCTTCAGCGAACTGATGGAGGGGCTGACGCTGTTCTTCTCGATCATCGAGATGGTGCTGTTGGTGACGCCCGCACGCTTGGCGAGTTCACGCTGGGATAGACCTTTGAGCTTACGAATCGATTGCAGGCGAACGCCGACGTCCAATGTGGTTGCCCTCCCTCAAGAGGTGGATACGGAAAAAGTGTCCGTATCATGGCATAGCGTTCGGAATTTACAACAGCAGCGTGCAGACTCCCCTACAGAAGGCGGGCTCATTCCCCGACATAGTGCAGCGGCGCCCGGCGCAGGTTGCAGAAGATCTGGTAGGGAATGCTGCCCGCCGCCATGGCCACCTCGCTGGCCAGCACCTGCTTGCCCCATAACTCGACCCGGCTGCCCAGACCCGCCTGCGGCAGGTCGGTGAGGTCGACGGTGAGCATGTCCATCGATACGCGGCCGATCAGCCGGCTGAGCTGGCCATCCACCGCCACCGGAGTGCCGCTTGGCGCGTGGCGCGGATAACCGTCGGCATAGCCCATGGCAACCACACCGACGCGGGTCGGTCGCTCGGCGATGAAGCGCGCGCCATAGCCCACCGGCTCGCCGGCCGGCAGCTCACGCACGCTGATGATCTTGGATTCCAGGGTCATCACCGGCTGCAGGCGCGCCGCCTGCTCCTGCGCCTGCTCGAACGGCGTGGCGCCATACAGCATGATGCCCGGGCGCACCCAGTCGCTCGCCCCCGTCTTTTCAAATAGCTGTGGCCAGCCCAGCACGGCCGGCGAGTTGCGCAGGCTGACCTCGGCAGCCAGGCCCTCGCGCGCCTGCTGGAACACCGCCAGTTGCTCGGCCGTGCGCTCGCACTCAGGTTCGTCGGCGCGAGCGAAGTGGCTCATCAACACGATCTTGCTGACTTTGCCGCTGGCCAGCAGGCGACGGTAGGCGTCCTGGTACTCGGCCGGGTGCAGGCCGACCCGATGCATGCCGGAATCCAGCTTGAGCCAGAGCGTCAGCGGCCTGCTCAGGCGCGCCTGCTCGATGGCCTCGATCTGCCACTGGGCATGCACCACGCACCACAGGTCATGCTGGTCGATCAGCGTCAGCTCCTCGGCCTCGAAGAAGCCTTCGAGCAACAGGATAGGCGCGCGGATACCGGCCTCGCGCAGCGCCAACGCCTCTTCGATGCAGGCCACGGCGAAGCCGTCGGCCTCGCTTTCCAACGCCTGTGCACAACGCACCGCACCGTGCCCATAGGCGTCGGCCTTGACCACGGCCAAGGCACGAGCGCCGCTCAGTTCGCGGGCCAGTCGGTAGTTATGACGCAGGGCATCGAGGTCGATCAGGGCACGGGCGGGGCGCATGGTTCGTTATTTCTCACTGCTTCGCTGGTTTCGTAGCCCGGATTGCATCCGGGCTACAGGCTATAAAAAAGCCCGGCGGGGAACCGGGCGAGAAGCCAACACAAAAATTGTCTGGAACAGGTGGCCACCTCAAACGGCGGCCACCACGCACATTTCCACCAGCACTTCGGGCTTGTACATCTGCGCCTCGACGCAGGCGCGAGCCGGTGCGTTGCCTTCGGCGACCCAGGCGTCGTACTCGGCGTTGAGACCGCCGTAATCGGCCATGTCCTTGAGGAAGATGGTCAGCGAGAGAATCTTGCTCTTGTCGCTGCCTGCCTCGGCCAGCATCTTGTCGATATTGGCCAGGGTCTGACGGGTCTGCTCGCGGATGTCGCCGCCGAAGTCATCGGCCAACTGACCGGCGAGGTAGACGGTGCCGTTGTGGATCACCACTTCGCTGTAGCGCTTTTCCACATGCAGGCGTTGGATCGACATAGGGGTAAAGCTCCTTGAACTGAAAGAACGCGAAGGCTATCAGGTGCGCAGCGGCTGCGGCGCGCTGTGCACCTCACGGGCCTTGCGCGAATAACGCGAGATATCCAGGCCGTCGGCACTGATCTGTGGGCGCTTGTTGGCCATCAGGTCAGCGAGCAAACGACCGGAACCGCAGGCCATGGTCCAGCCCAGGGTGCCGTGACCGGTGTTGAGGAACAGGTTGCGGTAGGCGGTGGCGCCGACGATGGGGGTACCATCGGGCGTGGCCGGACGCAGGCCGGTCCAGAAATCGGCGCGCTGCAGGTCGCCGCCTTGCGGGTAGAGGTCGGCGGTGATCATCTCCAGGGTTTCGCGGCGACGCGGGTTGAGCGACAGGTCGAAACCGGCGATCTCGGCCATGCCGCCCACGCGGATGCGATTGTCGAAACGGGTGATGGCCACCTTGTAGGTTTCGTCGAGGATGGTCGACTTGGGCGCCATGTCCGCATCGACGATGGGCACGGTCAGCGAATAGCCCTTGAGCGGGTACACCGGTGCGCGGATGCCCAGCGGCTTGAGCAGTTGCGGGCTGTAGCTGCCGAGGGCCAGCACGTAGCGGTCGGCGGTTTCCAGCTTGCCGTCAATCCACACGCCGTTGATGCGCTCGCCTACAGCGTCCAGGCGCTGGATGTTCTGGCCGAAACGGAATTCGACGCCGAGCGCCTTGGCCATGTCCGCCAGCTTGGTGGTGAACATCTGGCAGTCGCCGGTCTGGTCGTTGGGCAGACGCAGGGCGCCGGCCAGCTTGTGCTTGACGCCGGCCAGGGCCGGTTCGACGCGAGCAATGGCATCGCGGTCGAGCAGCTCGAAGGGCACGCCGGAAGCTTCCAGCACGGCGATGTCCTTGGCGGCGGCATCGACCTGGGCCTGGGTGCGGAACAGTTGGGTGGTGCCGAGCTGGCGGCCTTCGTAGGCGATGCCGGTTTCGGCACGCAGCTCGTCGAGGCAGTCGCGGCTGTACTCGGACAGACGCACCATACGCTCCTTGTTGATCGCATAGCGGCTGGCGGTGCAGTTGCGCAGCATCTGCGCCATCCACAGGTACTGGTCGACATCGCCAGTGGCCTTGATCGCCAGCGGCGCGTGCTTCTGCAGCAACCACTTGATAGCTTTCAGCGGCACGCCCGGAGCGGCCCAGGGCGAGGCATAGCCAGGGGAGACCTGGCCGGCGTTGGCAAAGCTGGTTTCCAAGGCCGGGCCGTCCTGGCGGTCGACCACCACCACCTCGAAGCCCTGACGGGCGAGGTAGTAAGCACTGGCAGTGCCAATCACACCGCTGCCGAGAACCAGAACACGCATGTTTTTCTCCCCGCCGCGCCCAGGGCGCGTGCATCACAGGCCATTGTTGTCGATGGGCGCAGTATAGGAAGAGCCGAGCAGTGCTTTTCACCATATACACAGCTATATTTGGCGAGAATTCTCGGCAAAAAGTCGATTTACAGAGGCGGATTCCCCATGAGAACCCAACATCAAAGCCGTCGTGAACTGGACAAGATCGACCGCAACATCCTGCGTCTCCTGCAGGAGGACGGGCGCATCAGCTTCACCGAACTGGGCGAGCGCGTGGGGCTGTCGACCACGCCCTGCACCGAACGCGTACGCCGCCTGGAGCGCGAAGGCATCATCATGGGCTACCACGCCCGCCTCAACCCGCAGCACCTCAAGGCCAGCCTGCTGGTGTTCGTCGAGATCAGCCTGGACTACAAGTCCGGCGACACCTTCGAGGAATTCCGCCGCGCCGTGCTCAAGCTGCCGCACGTACTGGAATGCCACCTGGTCTCCGGCGACTTCGACTATCTGGTGAAGGCGCGCATCAACGAGATGGCCAGCTATCGCAAGCTGCTCGGCGACATCCTGCTCAAGCTGCCACATGTGCGCGAATCGAAGAGCTATATCGTCATGGAAGAGGTGAAGGAATCGCTGGCCTTGCCCGTGCCGGAGTGAAGCAGCGGCAAGCTACAAGCAAGAAGGATGAACGCTGGCACTCTCCGTACCGGAGTGAATCCGTAGGAGCGAGCTCTGCTCGCGAAGCTTTTGCGTGGCCAGGTTCGCGAGCAGAGCTCGCTCCTACGGAATAGCGTTCTTTATGCGCTGCGCCACAGCATCCCCAGGGATTTACACCAGGCGCTGGCGGGTGGTGGCGATCAGGTGGTGCACCTGGCGCTCCACCGCCGGCTCGATGGGCTGCTCGGGGCCGCGCCCATGGGGGCACGGCAGGTTCGGTGTGGTGCCGAACAGGCGGCAGATCAGCGGGCGCTGGTCATACACCTCGCAGCCATTGGGCCCCAGGTGCACGCAGTTGTACTCGGCCAGGGCGGCATCGTGCTCGGCATCGCTCTTGACCGGTAGACGCGCCAGCTCTTCGGACGAGGCGGTGACCGGCCCGCAGCAGTCATGGCAGCCGGGCACGCAGTCGAAGCGCGGAATCTGCCGGCGCAGGTGATCGATCTTGCGGTCGGTGCAGCTCATGTTCGGTGATCCTGAAACGGAACCGACAGTCTAGCGTAGCCCGGATGCAATCCGGGGCCGCTCATTGCCGAACCCTTTCTGCGCGGCGACGGACGAAACCACAGGCATTTTCCACTAACCTCTTGGCGCACTGCCGCTACCGCGCTTATTCTGCGTTGAATTTTCCACACAGCCATTCAGGATTTCGCACATGAACGCCCGCGTTCACCAGCCTCAACATGCCGCGTCCTACTATGCCGCCAGCCTCAATCGCCAGTTGGCCTACCCGCCGCTGCAAGGCGAGCTGAAGGTGGACGTGTGCGTGGTCGGTGGCGGCTTCAGTGGTCTGAACACGGCCATCGAGCTGGCGCAGAAGGGTTTCAGCGTGGCCCTGCTGGAAGCCCACAAGATCGGTTGGGGCGCCAGCGGGCGCAACGGTGGGCAGTTGATTCGCGGTGTCGGCCATGGCGTCGAGCAGTTCGCGTCGGCGGTCGGCGAGGAAGGCGTGCGCCAGTTCAAGCTGATGGGCCTGGAGGCGGTGGAGATCGTGCGCGAGCGCGTCGCCCAGTTCCAGATCGACTGCGACCTGACCTGGGGCTATTGCGACCTGGCCAACAAGCCCGCCCACCTCGATGACTTCGCCGCCGACAAGGCCGAGCTGGAAAGCCTCGGCTACCGTCACGAACTGCGCCTGATCCCCAAGGAACGCGTGCACGAGGTGGTGGGCTCGGACAACTACCACGGCGCCATGATCGATACGGGCTCCGGCCACCTGCACCCGCTCAATCTGGCGCTCGGCGAAGCGGCGGCGGCGCAGTCGCTGGGCGTGCAACTGTTCGAGGATTCGGCCGTCACCCGCATCGACTACGGCAGCGAAGTGCGCGTACACACCGCCAGCGGGCAGGTGCGCGCCAGCACCCTGGTGCTGGCCTGCAATGCCTACCTCAATGGCCTGAACTCGCAGCTGGGCGGCAAGGTGCTGCCCGCCGGCAGCTACATCATCGCCACCGAGCCGCTGTCCGAAGAGCAGGCGCGGCAACTGATCCCGCAGAACATGGCGCTGTGCGACCAGCGCGTGACGGTGGATTACTACCGCCTCTCCGCCGACCGCCGCCTGCTGTTCGGCGGCGCCTGCCACTACTCCGGGCGCGACCCAGCGGATATCGCCGGTTACATGCGGCCGAAGATGCTCAAGGTGTTCCCGCAACTGGCCAACGTGCGCATCGACTACCAGTGGGGCGGCATGATCGGCATCGGTGCCAACCGCCTGCCGCAGATCGGCCAGCTCAAGGATCAGCCCAATGTGTTCTACGCCCAGGCCTATTCCGGCCATGGCGTGAATGCCACGCACCTGGCCGGCAAGTTGCTCGGCGAGGCCATCGCCGGCCAGGTCGGCGGCGGTTTCGAGTTGTTCGCCAAGGTGCCGCACATGACCTTCCCTGGCGGCCAGTACCTGCGCTCGCCCTTGCTGGCGCTGGGCATGCTCTGGCATCGATTGAAGGAAGTGCTGTAAGCGGGGTTCGGCAAGCGCCTGATAGGCCGCCTGGTGGGTTACGCAGCGCACGAACCTGGCCGTGGCTGCCAGAGTGGTGCACGGCGCTGCTAACCCACCCTACGAGGCCAATCCCCCCGCCTGGATTTATACCCTAGAACATCTTCCACAGCGGCAGATACGCTTCGCGGTTCGCTTCGGCGCGGCTCAGGCCGATGTCGGCCAGGGCCTCGTCGCTCAGGTGGCGCAGTTCACGGCTGGTGTGGAAACGGCGCCAGACGTTCGCCCAACCCCGCCCCTGCTCAGGCTGGGTCGCCGTCTCACGCAAGCCGATGCCGTCCGCTCCTCTCGCTACCTCGTCGATCACACGCATGGCTCCGTCCTCCTGGTGCGTTCATGGGAAACCAGAATGCGCCAGACAGAAAAACCATGACAGATTCAAAAAACCTCTATTAACTCCATACAGAAACCTCTTGAGTAGCATCTGCATGCTCGAATGAGGGCCAATCTGTACTGGTTTCGCCGACGAGGTTGCCATGACGCTGTACCTGAACCTGGCCGAACAGATCGGCACACGCATCAAGCAGGGGCTGTATCGCCCGGGTGATCGCCTGCCTTCGGTGCGCAACCTGAGCCAGGAGCACGGCGTCAGCCTGAGCACGGTGCAGCAGGCCTACCGCCTGCTGGAAGACCAGGGCCTGGCCGCGCCGCGCCCCAAGTCGGGCTACTTCGTCTGTGCGCCGCGCCAGGCACCCGCGCTGCCGCAGATCAGCCGGCCGGCACAGAGGCCGGTGGAGGTCTCGCAGTGGGATCACGTGCTGGAGCTGATCAGCAGCACCGCGCAGCCGCATGTCCTGCAACTGGGCCGGGGCCGCCCGGACATCAGCGGTGCCAGCCTCAAGCCGCTGCTGCGCAATCTCTCGCGTCAGGCGCGGCGCCAGGAACCGGATGTGCTCACCTACGGCGACATACGCGGCGAGCTTCGCCTGCGCCAGCAGGTCGCCCGGTTGATGCTCGACTCCGGCTGCCGCCTGGCCGCCGAAGACCTGGTCATCACCACCGGCTGCCATGAAGCGCTCTCGGCAGCGATCCGCGCCATCTGCCAGCCGGGAGACATCGTCGCGGTGGACTCGCCCAGCTTCCATGGCGTGATGCAGGCGCTCAAGGGCTTCGGCATGAAGGCCCTGGAGCTGCCCACCGACCCGCTCACCGGGATCAACCTCGACGCCCTGGAAATGGCCCTGGAACAGTGGCCGATCAAGGCCATCCAGCTCACGCCCACCTGCAACAACCCGCTCGGCTACATCATGCCCGAGGCCAACAAGCGCGCCCTGCTGGCCCTGGCGCAACGCTTCGACGTGGCCATCATCGAGGACGACGTCTACGCCGACCTGGCCTACAGCTACCCGCGCCCGCGCAGCATCAAGTCCTATGACGAAGACGGCCGCGTGCTGTTCTGCAGCTCCTTTTCCAAAACCTTGGCGCCCGGCCTGCGCGTGGGCTGGATAGCGCCAGGGCGCTACCTGGAGCAGGTAGTGCACATGAAGTACCTGGGCACCGGCAGCACCGCGCAACTGCCGCAACTGGCACTGGCCGAATACCTCGCCGACGGCCACTACGAGCCGCACCTGCGGCGCATGCGCGCGCAGTACCTGCGGGGCCGTGATCTGATGGTGGACTGGGTCAGCCGCTACTTCCCGCCGGGCACGCGGGTCAGTCAGCCACAGGGCAGCTTCATGCTCTGGGTGGAGATGCCCCAGGGCTTCGACAGCCAGAAGCTCAATCGCGCCCTGCTGCCGCACAAGATCCAGGTGGCGCCGGGCAGCATCTTCTCGGCAGCCGGCAAGTACCGTAACTGCATCCGCCTGAACTACGCCGAGCCGCCCAGCGCGGCACTCGAAGCCGCCGTGCGGCAGATCGGCGCGACCATCGCCGAGCTGCTCGAAGACAGCGAGCTGGAGCAGTCACAAGCGCTAACAGGCCGTTGAAAAACGAAGGCGAGGCAGCCAGTGCAATACCGATGGCGGCCCCGCAAAAACAGGTGAAAAAAGCACTGGGCCCGCACTCGGGTTTACGAGTTGTAAATGAGCATTTTGATCGGACTCGCGCACGAGCCTGTTTTTAACGCAGCAATGGCAACGCAGGTAGTTTTTCAACAGCCTGCTAAGCCAGTGGCGCTGAATCAGGAACGCGCGGCAGACGCCCCGTCGAATTCGGCAAAGGCACTGCGCTGGCTCGCCAGCACGATGAACACCAGGGCGCCAGCGGCCATCATCAGCGGCAGGGCGTGGCCGCTCAGCCACTGGCTCACCGCGCCGGTGAGCAGCGGCCCGATCAGGCAGCCCAGGCCCCAGAGCTGGGCGACATGGGCATTGGCGCGCACCAGCTCGTCATCCCGGTAGCGCTCGCCAATCAGGATCAGCGACAGGGTGAACAGGCCGCCGGCACTGGCACCGAAGGCGATGAACACCGGCCAGATCAGCGGCGTGTGCAACAACAGCGGAATCGCCAGGCTGGACAGCAGCAGCACCAGCCCGCAGCCACGGAACAGGGTACGCCGCGACATGCGGTCGGCCAGCCAGCCGATGGGCAGTTGCAGTACGGCATCGCCGATCACCACCACGCTGACCATCAGCAGCGCCACCTCCTGGGTGAAGCCCTGGCGCAAGCCATAGATCGGCAGCAGGGTCAGCATCATCGCCTCGAAGGCGGCGAACAGCATCACCGCCCAGGCAATCGCCGGCAGCTTGCGGCAGAACAGCGGCAGGCCCCGGCCCGAGGCGCTGTGCGCATCGACGCTGGGGGCGCCGCTGCGGCCGAGGAGGATCAGCGAACCGCCGACCAGCAGCCCCACGCCCGTCCAGAAGCCCCGGTCGCTGTCCGTGCCCAAGGCAGTAAGCAGCAAGGGGCCGCTGAGCTGGCTCAGCGCATAGCCGGTGCCATACAGCGCCACCAGACGCCCGCGCCACTTCTCCACGGCAAGCTGGTTGATCCAGCTCTCGCCAAGGACGAACACCACGGTCAGCGCCACGCCGATGAACAGGCGCAAGGCGACCCACACGGCATAGTTCTGCACCAGCGCCAGCCCGGCCACCGACAGCGCGCCAAGCAACAGGCAGAGTTGCATCAGCAAGGTGGTGCCGAAACGCGCCGCCAGGCGCCCGGCCAGCGAGGCGCCAAGCAGCACGCCCACTGCCGGCGTGGCCGCCATCACGCCGATGGCGAAGGAATCGTAGCCCCAGCTCTCCAGGCGCAACGACACCAGTGGCATGGTCACGCCCAGTGCCAGGCCGATGCTGATGACCGCCGAGCAGACGGCGAAATAGGTGCCCCAACGCATGGCCAGATTCCTTCTTTGTCGTGGCGGGGATGCAAAACGGCTGGACTTCCCCAGGAAGCCCAGCCGCTTTCACTTGCAGCTTATGGCTTGCAGCTTGTAGCTGCTGTTCAGAGCTTGATCCAGGTGGCCTTGATCTCGGTGTACTTGTCGAAGGCATGCAGCGATTTGTCGCGGCCGTTGCCGGACTGCTTGAAGCCGCCGAACGGCGCGGTCATGTCACCGCCGTCGTACTGGTTGATCCACACGCTGCCGGCACGCACTGCCTTGCCGACACGATGGGCACGGGACAGGTTGCTCGTCCAGATACCAGCCGCCAGGCCATAGACGGTGTCGTTGGCGATGGCCACGGCTTCGGCTTCGTCATCGAAACCGATCACCGACAGCACCGGGCCGAAGATCTCTTCCTTGGCGATGCGCATGGCGTTGCTCACGCCGTCGAAAATGGTCGGCTCTACGTAGGTGCCACCGGTTTCCTCCAGCACGCGATTGCCACCGGCCACCAGCTTGGCGCCGTCTTCATGGCCGGCCTGGATGTAGCTCAGCACGTTGTTCATCTGCGTGCTGTCCACCAGCGCGCCGACGTTGGTCGCCGGATCCAGCGGATGGCCCGGTTTCCAGGCCTTGATGGCCTCGACCACCATGGGCACGAACTTGTCCTTGATCGAGTTTTCCACCAGCAGGCGCGAGCCGGCGGTGCACACCTCGCCCTGGTTGAAGGCGATGGCGCTGGCGGCGGCAGAGGCAGCGGCCTGCAGATCCGGGGCGTCGGCGAAGACGATGTTCGGGCTCTTGCCACCGGCCTCCAGCCACACGCGCTTCATGTTCGACTCGCCGGCGTAGATCATCAGTTGCTTGGCGATCTTGGTCGAGCCGGTGAACACCAGGGTGTCGACGTCCATGTGCAGGGCCAGGGCTTTGCCCACGGTATGGCCGAAGCCCGGCAGCACGTTGAACACACCAGCCGGGATGCCGGCCTCGATGGCCAGTTGGGCGATGCGGATGCCGGTCAGCGGCGACTTCTCGGAGGGTTTGAGAATTACCGAGTTACCGGTGGACAGCGCCGGGCCGAGCTTCCAGCAGGTCATCAGCAGCGGGAAGTTCCACGGCACGATGGCGGCGACCACCCCCACCGGCTCGCGGGTGACCAGGCCCAGCTCATCGTGCGGGGTGGCGGCCACCTCGTCGTAGATCTTGTCGATGGCCTCGCCGCTCCAGCGGATGGCGCGGGCGGCGGCCGGCACGTCGATGCCCAGCGAGTCACCAATGGGCTTGCCCATGTCCAGGGTTTCCAGCAGGGCCAGCTCTTCGGCGTGAGCCTCGAGCAGGTCGGCGAAGCGAATCATCACCTGCTTGCGCTTGACCGGCGCCAGGCGCGACCACACGCCGGAGTCGAAGGTGGCGCGGGCGTCCTTGACCGCCAGCTCGGCGTCGGCCTGGTCGCAGCTCGCCACCAGGCCGAGCATGCGGCCGTCGACCGGGCTGATGCACTCGAAGGTGGCCCCGGATTCGGCCGCGCGGTACTCGCCATGGACGAAGGCGCGGGTTTCGATGTTCAGATCCTGGGCACGTTGTTCCCAGTCGGCACGGGTCAGGCTAGTCATTCCGGCATCCTCTCATGTGGGCCTGGGTGCGCCCGCGAGGGCAGGCACCGGCGAAAATCTGGGCAGGCCAGCGCGCTGGCCAAAGCTGTTCGCCACACTAAACCAGCGGCGCAGGGGTTTTCAATATTTTTGACAAAAACAACAGATAAACCCTTGTCATGTTCGTTTTTCCACACATAGACTGCTGCAAATACAGTCGTGCGGCAGCATCCCAGCCAACCACCTCGTCCATCACGGAAGCGCCAGATGAACATCGAGCAGATCGTCGACTTCGCCCAGGCCGGCACGGCCGCCGAGCACTACCGCCCCGCCCCGGAAAAGGTGCTCAAGGGCGACCCGGCACAAAGCGTGCGCAACCACTACAGCAGCCCTTGCGGCCAGTTCAGCACCGGCATCTGGGAAGGCGCGGTGGGCCAGTGGACGGTGAACTACACCGAGCACGAGTACTGCGAGATCCTCCAGGGCGTTTCCGTGCTGCGCGACACCGAGGGCAACGCCAAGACGGTGCGCGCCGGCGACCGCTTCGTCATCCCCGCCGGGTTCTCCGGCACCTGGGAAGTGCTGGAAGCTTGCCGCAAGGTGTATGTGATCTTCGAGCCCAAGTAAGTTCCCCGATTCCTGTTGCTTGTCACCCTTTGGCCCGCCGCGTGCGGGCCTTTTTCTGCCCATACGCCTGCTCGGCGTCAATATCGGGCAGAGAACCGCACGGCACACTGCCACCATGCAGTCGCTTATGCCCCATGGGAGTTGCCCCGAATGTTCAACCGTAAACTGCGCCAGCAATGCCATGATCAGCAACGCCAGATCGAGCGCCTGGAGGCCGAAAGACAGGCCATGCAGCGCGAGCTGGAAGATGCCCGCGAGCTGTTGCGCCAGACGCAACAAGAACAGAACCAGCTCAATGCCATGAGCCGCTTTCACGAGCAGCTCCAGCAGGAGCTGGGCCACTTCCAGGAGTCGCTCTCGGCCACCCGCGATGGTGTGGTGGTGCAAGCCGAACAGTTGCGCGTCGATGTCGACAAACAGCGCGAGCATCAGGACGTGTTCCACCAGACCGCCACCCTGCTCGCCGGCTTTTCCAGCGCGCTCGGCAACATGTCCGAGCAGGGCGTACAGAGCGTGCAGAGCGTCGAGCAATTGCAGGAGCGGGTTGGCGACATCAGCCGCATCGTCGAGTTGATCAAGGCGATCTCCGATCAGACCAACCTGCTGGCCCTCAACGCCGCCATCGAAGCGGCCCGTGCCGGCGAACAGGGCCGTGGCTTCGCCGTGGTCGCCGACGAGGTGCGTGCCCTGGCCCAGCGCACCCATCAGGCCACGCAGGAAATCAGCCAGCTCGTTGCCGGTATCAACCAGGACACCGAGCGCGCCAGTGGCGCCATCGGCCTGCTCTCCGGCGAAGCCTCGCGGCTATCGACGGAGGTCTCGCAGTCGGCCAGCACCCTGGACAGAATGGTCGAACTCGGCGCGCACATGAACGGGCTGATCGAGCGCATCGCGCTCAGCTCCTTCTGCGAGGCGGTCAAGCTCGACCACCTGCTGTTCAAGTTCGACATCTACCAGCGCCTGCAGCACCAGCATGCCAATACCGAACTGGTCGATCATCAGCACTGTCGCCTCGGCCACTGGTACCAGAATGCCGAGACCATTGCCCGCTACGGCAATACACGCGCCTACCAGCAACTGGAGGCACCGCACCGCCAGGTGCACGGAGCCGCCCAGGAAGCGCTGCACGCCGCCCAGGCAGAGGATTGGGAACGTACCCTGCAGGCCGTGGCGCAGATGGAGCGGGCCAGCCATGACGTCAACCAGCAGCTCGACGCATTGAGTCGCGCACACTGAGCCCAGTGCTGATGCCAAACCGTAGCCCGGATGCAATCCGGGGATTTCGCAGGCAGGCGATCCGTCGCGGCTAAAGCCCCTCCCACAGGCTGCAGCCCGACCAGCAGCGCACCTGTGGGAGGCGCTTCAGCGGCGACCGGCCAACTTGCTCCAGGCAAAAAAAGACCCGCACGCGGCGGGTCTCAGGTGCGCCCGGCCTGGTGAGCCACGGGCGCAAGTACAGCGGAAATGCCTCAGGCCAGCTCGTCGAAGCACTCGGCGACGATGGCGATGCCTTTTTCCAGTTGCGCGTCCGGAATGGTGACGGGCATCAGGAAGCGGATGACGTTGTAGTAGGTGCCGCACGACAGCAGGATCAAGCCCTTCTCGCGTGCACGAGCAACGATCTTGCCCACCAGCTCGGCAGCCGGCTTGCTGTGGTCACCGCCCTCGAACAGCTCGATGGCCACCATCGAACCCAGGCCACGCACATCACCGATCACCTTGTGCTTCTCGGCGATGGTTTTCAGACCCGCCTTGAGCTTCTCGCCCACGGCGTTGGAGCGCGCCAGCAGGTTCTCCTCGTCGAACACCTTGAGCACGGCCAGGGCCGCGGCACAGGCAATCGGGCTGCCGGCGTAAGTGCCGCCCAGGCCACCGGGGGCGATCTTGTCCATGATCTCGGCCTTGCCGCATACGCCGGAGATCGGGAAGCCGCCGCCAACGGATTTGGCGAAGGTGGTCAGATCCGGCACCACGCCCAGTTGCTCGGTGGCGAAGAAGGTGCCGGTACGGCCAGCGCCGGTCTGCACTTCGTCAGCGATCAGGAGGATGCCGTGCTGGTCGCACAGGGCGCGCAGGCGCTGCATGAAGGCCGGCGAGTTGACGTAGAAACCACCCTCGCCCTGCACCGGCTCGATGATGATGGCGGCGATGTCCTGCGGCTGCGCGTCGTTCTTGAACACGCGCTCGATGCTGGCGATGGCCTCGTCCTCGCTCACACCATGCAGCGGGCACGGCGCCTGGGCGCGGTAAACGCCGGCGGGCATCAGGCCCATGCCAGCGGAGTACGGCACCACCTTGCCGGTCAGCGACAGGGTCATCATGGTGCGGCCGTGGTAGGCGCCGGTGAAGGCGATCACGCCGGCGCGGCCGGTGGCGGCACGGGCGATCTTCACTGCGTTCTCCACGGCTTCGGAGCCAGAGGTGACCAGCAGGGTCTTCTTGGCGAAGTCACCCGGCACGCGCTTGGCGATCTCTTCGCACAGCTCGATATAGGGCTCGTAGGCCAGCACCTGGAAGCAGGTGTGGCTGAGCTTGGTCAGTTGCTCCTGCACGGCCGCTACCACCTTCGGGTGCAGGTGGCCGGTGTTGAGTACGGCGATGCCGCCGGCGAAATCGATGTACTCGCGACCTTCCACATCCCACACGGTGGCGTTCTCGGCGCGCTCGGCGACGATCGGGTGGATCTGGCCGACACCGCGCGGTACGGCGGCCTGGCGGCGTTGCAGCAGGGATTCGTTGGTCTTGCTCATGGTGTCCTCATGGCCGTCATCGGGCGGCTCGGTTGCAAGGAAATGCCTCTGGAGGGGGATCGCCGCAGCATACGATGATCGACTGCGTCGGGCCGCCGGAGGCGGGGGAAATTCTGGCTCGCTACGCTCTAGATCAAAGCGCCAGGCGCGTCGCGAACTCGTAGGGTGCGCCGTGCGCACCAGGGTATTTCAAGCGAGGCGCAGAGCCGATTGCCCCGCGCTCTCGCCA
Organism: Pseudomonas sp. NCHU5216; assembly: GCF_052156495.1. Taxonomy (NCBI): domain Bacteria; kingdom Pseudomonadati; phylum Pseudomonadota; class Gammaproteobacteria; order Pseudomonadales; family Pseudomonadaceae; genus Pseudomonas; species Pseudomonas sp. NCHU5216. The sequence continues at coordinate 166,202 of NZ_JBQLIX010000004.1, forward strand.
GCGGATCAGATACCGCCCAGGCACATGTACTTGATCTCGAGGTAATCCTCGATCCCGTACTTGGAACCCTCGCGGCCCAGGCCAGAGGCCTTCACGCCGCCGAACGGCGCCACTTCGTTGGAGATCAGCCCGGTGTTGATGCCCACCATGCCGTACTCCAGCGCCTCGGCCACGCGGAACACGCGGCCCAGGTCGCGGGCATAGAAGTAGGAGGCCAGGCCGAACTCGGTATCGTTGGCCATGGCGATCACCTCGGCCTCGTCCTTGAAGCGGAACAGCGGCGCCAGCGGGCCGAAGGTCTCTTCCTTGGCCACGGCGGCGCTCTTCGGCACGTCCACCAGAATGGTCGGCTCGAAGAAGGTGCCGCCCAGCGCATGCGGCTTGCCGCCCAGCACCACCTTGGCGCCCTTGTTCACGGCGTCGGCGATGTGCTCCTGCACCTTGGCCACGGCCTTCTCGTCGATCAGCGGGCCGGTGGTGGTGCCGTCTTCCATGCCGTTACCGATCTTCAGCTTGGCCACAGCGGCCTTGAGCTTCTCGGCGAAGGCCTCGTAGACGCCATCCTGCACGTATATGCGGTTGGCGCAGACGCAGGTCTGGCCGTTGTTGCGGTACTTGGAGATCAGCGCGCCTTCCACGGCGGCATCCAGGTCGGCGTCATCGAAGACGATGAACGGCGCGTTGCCGCCCAGCTCCAGCGACACCTTCTTGATGTCCTGGGCGCACTCGGCCATCAGTTGGCGACCGATCTCGGTGGAGCCGGTGAAGCTCAGCTTGCGCACGATGGGGTTGCTGGTCAGCTCGCCACCCACTTCGCCAGCGCTGCCGGTCACCACGCTCAGCACACCTTTGGGGATGCCGGCACGCTCGGCCAGCTCGACCAGAGCCAGTGCGGAGAACGGCGTCTGCGAAGCCGGCTTGATCACCATGGTGCAACCGGCAGCCAGCGCCGGGCCGGCCTTGCGGGTGATCATCGCGGCGGGGAAGTTCCACGGGGTAATGGCGGCAGTAACGCCAATCGGCTGCTTGATCACGATCAGGCGCTTATCCGGCTGGTGGCCCGGAATCACGTCACCATAGACGCGCTTGGCCTCTTCGGCGAACCACTCGATAAAGGAAGCGGCGTAGGCGATCTCACCCTTGGCCTCGGCCAGCGGCTTGCCCTGCTCCAGGGTCATCAGGCGGCCTAGGTCATCCTGGTTTTCCATCAGCAGCTCAAACCAGCGACGCAGCTTGTTCGCACGTTCCTTGGCGGTCAGCGCACGCCAGGCCGGCAGCGCCTTCTCGGCGGCCTCGATGGCGCGGCGGGTTTCCGCGCGGCCCATCTTCGGCACCTGGCCGATGATCTCGCCGGTCGCCGGGTTGTTCACGGCGATGGTCTGGCCGCCGTCGGCATCGAGCCACTGGCCATCGATATAGGCCTGCTGGCGGAACAGTTGGGCGTCTTTCAGTTGCATGGCAGTCTCCTTCGGGTTCCGACGCCCAGGCGTCGGGGTGGAGTCATGGACACGAACCACGCCGCGCAAGAAGCGCGACACGGGCCTGGTAAAGAATTAAGAGCCGCTGATTGGCGAAGGGTTCGGGATGAGCGAACACTGCGTTTGAAATCTCAAACGAATCCTAGGAGCGGCAGGGGTAAAGGGCAATAGCCGCCAAGGCAAAAACCCCAAAATAATGACAAAAAACTCACGCACAAGACGCTTAAGCCGCCAAAAAGTGTAAAGTACGTTCGGAATAACGAACATCCATGCACAATGGACGCTAAGCGCCCATATGAGTATGATTGCGCCCCGCAACGCATCCGTAGCTCAGCTGGATAGAGTACTGCCCTCCGAAGGCAGGGGTCGTGGGTTCGAATCCCGCCGGATGCGCCAGATCGCGAAAAGCCCCAGGTGAAAACCTGGGGCTTTTTCGTTTCTGCATGACTGGTTCATCCCACCGCCCGATAGCTGCCGCGCCTGGGGCTCTGCGCCTACTGCACGCTCGTGCAATTGAACCTGTCACTTGTTCGGCGTGATTCGGCTCATCGAATGAGCCGAATAGCCTGTCCAATCGGCTCACAGCGAGAGCACTCGCCATTAGCTGAATCCCAACAGAACAGCCTCTCCACGAATACCTGATGCCCCCTCCCTGAAGAGCTGCCACATAACGACCCACCGCCCATAGGACGATGGTCTCAATCCACTTGAGCACTCGAAAGCAATTAGCCATTATCCGAAGCAGTGCCAGGCATCTGGATTTCGGCACATCTGCTCGCCCGTGGTAAAGGCGCCCCTCAAGCAGCACGGCCAAGGAAGAAAAATGGATTTCACCCCGATAGTCGCCCAGGTGTGGGGCATGCTGGCCTGGTTTATCCCGGCGGCCCTGCTGATCGGCCTGCTCAAATCGCCCTGGGCCAAGGGGCAGATCGGTGAATTGCTGGTGCGCCTGTTCGCCCATTGGCAGTTGGATAAGCAGACCTACCGCCGCCTGCACAACATCACCCTGAAGGGTGCCTCTAAAAACGTAGGCGAGGCAGCCAGCGCAAGGCAAAAACAGGCGAAAAAGCGCAGTTTACGTGTTGTAAATGAGCATGTTGAGCCTGTTTTTAACGCAGCGACGGCAACGCAGGTAGTTTTTAGAGGTGCCCTGAATACGCCGAACGGCACCACACAGCTCAACCACATATTCCTCTCGCCCTACGGCATCTTCGTGCTGGAAACGAAGAATATGAGCGGCTGGATCTTCGGCAGCGAAAAGCAGACGCAGTGGACGCAGAAGCTCTACAAACGCACCTTCAAATTCCAGAACCCGCTACGGCAGAACTACAAGCACCTCAAAGCCCTGGAAGCCACCCTTGGCGTCAGCCCCGAGCATCTGCATTCGGTCATCACTTTTATCGGCGGCAGCACCTTCAAAACCGAAGTGCCAGCCAACGTCACCCAAGGCATCGGCTTTATCCGCTATATCCAGTCATTCCAGCAGCCGGTATTCAGCGAGGCCGAAGTCGACGCCATGCTGCACACCCTGCAAACCGGCCGCCGTGTGCCGACCCTCGCCACACACCGCGAACATGTGCAGAACCTCGAGCGACGTAGTGATCCGACAGCCGAGCGGCAGTGCCCGAAATGCGGCAATGCGCTGCTGATTCGTACAGTGAAGACAGGGCCGAAGGCGGGGCAGCAGTTTTGGGGGTGTTCGGGGTTTCCGAAGTGCAGGACGATGCAAAGTCTTTGAGAGATAGAGCCAGGAGACCAGCATGAATCACGCGCTCTTAAATAAATCTGCCCCCATTTCCGCAATTTCTTCTCCTTGCGTTTCCAAACACTGGGAAAAAACATATCTGATAGATACAGCAGAACAGCAAGAAGCCAGATTTTGTATAAATTATCTCTCGCTTGAATTAGTGCTCATTAGAAATTAATAGATTTATGAGAATATAGCATGTCAAAAGAATATATCGCCGAGGCAATTTCAAAGATACGACCAACCAAAGACACTATACTTGTAACCGGAACCGGACTAAGTCTTGCCCTTACAGAAAACTCTTACCCACAACTGTCATGGCTCGGGCTTATTAAGCATGGCTATGATTACGCAACAGAAAGTGGTCTTCTGGAGGAAGAATCAAAAGAGAAATGGCTTGGAATGCTATCAGGTGACAGTGGCACTGATGAGATTTTGTCGGTCGCTGGTTTCTTATCAAAAAAACTATCAGGTCCCGGTCATGTAAACTATGCTAGATGGTTCAATAAAGCATTCAGCCAAGTAACAATTGCAGATGATAACCTGCGAAATATCTTGAAAAATATTTCCGATGCTGGAGTGCGATTCTGCACACTCAACTATGACTCTCTTCTAGAACAAGCAACAGGTTTACCATCTATTACCATAGACGATACAGATAGCGTAATCTCATGGCTGAAAGGTGATAAGAAAGCGATATTGCATCTTCATGGATATTGGGAAAAAACAGAGTCGTGTGTACTGAGCGACTCTGACTACGAGAGAATACTGGGTAATAAACCGAGAGATTTCTTTCAGCAGAATTTAACTGTTCTACAGACATTGATTTTCGTCGGCTGCGGCGGAACATTCAACGACCCGAACTTTCAGAATATTTTAAAATGGCTTAATTCAGACTTAAAGTCTGGACGAATACCAAACTTTGCACTCACCAGCAGCGCCGAAAGTGCTAGTCGCAAAAAGGAGTGGTACGGCCTTGTTGAGACAGTAGAGTATGGGGCAGAACGCGCACAACTTCCCGGCTTTCTTGAAAACCTGTTTTCAAGTATCACCAATAAGACTTCACCGGGGATTGGCGAGATTGAAAGCACTCCGCCTATGAGGCTCATGGAACAAGGTATAAAGCGTGTCAATCTAGATGCAATACGTATTTCGTTGATGCCATCACCACAATCAACAGTTGTAAGGCATGCACAGCTACATCAGGCAAAAAAAGGATTAGAAGAACAGCGAAGTCTATGGATAGCCGCTGACTGGGGTATGCATGAAGATGAGTTTGTTTGGGCACTCGTTTCGCAGGAGTCAGCTGATATCGAGGGAGTATATGAAATCAATGTTGAAAATTACACAACGCGAGAGCTTTTTGGCCGACAGGTTCAAGAAATTTTCGGCCAGTCCTTCGAGTCATTTTGTAATGAGCTATCGGTCTCTGGAGCTTCGTACCTTATATTTAGAGATGTACCATTTGACTCAACGGAGAGCAAGGATGCTCTTTATTTAGAGTTTGAGACGCTATCTCAAATTCTAACTTCATTTTGCCATGATTTACGAGTAATCATGATTTCTCGGCAACCCCCACCTGTAAGCGTAAAAACAGTCGAGTTGCTGGCGCTCAGTGCTGCAGACACAATGGCATATATAGAAAATCATTCTTTATACCGTGGAGGGCTTAACCGAGAAGATTTTCATCAACTATTTGAATATTCTAATGGAGTTCCTGGACTCATAATTAGAGCCCTTGAGAAGCTCACAGTAGCTTCCATGCATGAGATAGTCACGGAGCGAGGAGCGACCAATGTCGACATAAGTGGCAGGCTGAGTGTTTTATTATCCAACCTCGCGAACTCGAAAGACATAAAGCGCCAGTATGCATTTTCATTGCTGAAAAGCTTGTCAGCATTTCCCTATGGTGAGTACCTTGAAAACATCAAAAGGGTAAACAAGGTCAAAAAGTTCACAACTGACCATGTTCTTATTCTGCTCAAAGAGGGATTTATCTATATAGAAGAGCAAGACAGATTCGGGCATGCAGGTGTTCGCACCCCTAAAAAAAGGCTAGTTGTAACGCGAGGCGCACGCCAATGGATCCAGCAAGAGGTAAAAGCAAGAGAGTTAAAAAAAATCAAAAGTGACGCCATTAAGCTTTATTTTGGAGATTCCTGGGAAACAAATAATATTAAATTTCACTCTATATTCAAGTCCGGAAGTATAGGTGAGCAATCCTCAGAAATAAATAACGCCAGATCCTTTATCGTTGATGTGTTTTCCACTGCAGTGGGTTCTGAAAGGTCAGTATCTGTCGCCATGAGTTTGGCCTCTCAGTTTTGTGCAATGATCACAAGGAAGTCGTACTACAAAGCTGTTCAAGACCTTTACATTTCTCTCAAGCCATGGTTCGAGTTAAGCATCCAAGATAGCGAATATTGGTATCTTAGCTATTTGTATGCAAAGGCATTAAGGATGTCTGATGTGGAAGGTGCTTCAAGTGAAGCATTAGAACTCTTGCTCAATGCTGAGCAAAGGCTAAAAGACTCAAAGACTTCCGCATCAATACATTTGATAATTGCGCTGATCTACTCAAAGCGCAAGCAGCATGACAAGGCGATAGAGCATGCTGAAAAAGTTCAGAAGCTAGCCCGCGGCGGAGACTCTTTGCAGGCAGCTCATGTTATTCTTTTAGCCAAACAGGAGCCAGGACTAGATAAAGAGCTATCGCAACTTGAAGTTCGAGCCAAAAAAGCCAAGGGCGCTCCATATGTAAACATCGCACTTGATAGAATCATCGCCCTTCCTGATGACAGCTTTAAAATTAAAGAACTGGAGCAGGTTGTAGATTTTTGCAAATCAAACAGCCTACACTATAGTCGCGTTAGATCTTTTCTCGACTTAGCTTCCACTTTGCTCAAGGTAAATAAACGACTAGAGCCTCAGGTAATCTCTGAGCTAATAGGGATATATCATCATTTGCATAATGATAACCTGGCAAAACTTCACGACAAATGCCACAACCTGTTGTGGACTGTATTTTCTCAAAACAACGACATATTAAATTTACTTCAACTCTTCAAGTACAGCTCGCTATTTTGGCGACTCAGAGACAACTCTAAAGCCGAACTTAACGCATTAAGCCACCTTCAAAAACTTGAACGCTCCAGCTCTCTTGCCGGCTCCGAGCGTGATCCTGCACGATCATACTATCATGGCCGTTCAAGTAGTTTACTTCGTTAGTCATAGCCCCAGAAAATTGCGAGCCATCACGACAACTTGGTCATGTCTTGAGGACATGGCCTTATTTATCTATTGATCTGACATGACGATTTATTTCTTTCGAGTCTATTAGACAATCGTGACGACTAGGAGAGTCAGGGGCATAGAGAATCAGGGAAATCGGGGGACAGATTTCCTCTGGTAGTGGTACACCACTCTGGGTGCAACCACTACCCGTCGCACTGGCTCTTCCCTTTGTCCCCGCCATCACTATCACCAGCCAACTCATCCTCAAACCGCTGCACAAAGCTGCTCAAGCTAATGCCCAGCACCTGACAGATATCCCGTAGTTGGATCAGATCCAACCGACGCAGTCCGCGTTCTACGTCGCTGACAAAGGACTGTGGGCGGTCAAGCGCTTTGGCGAAGTCGCCCTGGGTCAGCCCTGCCTCGACCCGGCACTGTTTGAGCAATTTCAAGAAAACGAGGTTTTCGTCTCGATAAACCGACTTTTCCACAGGAGGCGCATCCGTCCGTTGACAGGACAGGTACGGTATATCTAATCTCCAGATATCTGATTTTCAGATAATGCAATTTAGATTGCTGGAGGCCTTATGGAAGACGCCTACATCCCCATCGTGCTGATGCGCCATAACCGCCCGTTACGTGGCGTGATGATCGACCGCCAGCCGTGGGTCTGTGCCCGTGAGTTTGCGCGTTTGCTGGGTCATCGCCACCCGGAGCGGATCTGCCGGCTGATGGATACCGACCAAGTGCGAGTAGTGCACTTCCAACTGGCCAGCGGGCAGTTGGAGGCGGTGGAGGTGCTTAGTGAGTCAGGTATGTACAGGGCGTTGTGGCGCTTCTCACATCCGGAGAACCGTCACCTGCGGCGCTGGCTTAGCCATGTGGCCTTGCCGGCGCTGCGCGACAGTGAAGCAGCCGCCGATCATGAGCCCTCGCGCTGCCTGATGGCCTGGGATAACCAGCAGGTCAATTTGCTGGAGTGGCAAGGTGAGCTGTGGATCGCCCTGGGCGAGCTGCCGCGCTTCCATCGACAGCCTCACCCGACACCCCGCCAACCCCAATCGTGGCTGACGCGCTGGTGGCGTGTACGTTTTCGAGCCGGAGCAGATCGTTGAATGCCGCCTGTCTTATTTAAAGTTGAAGTGAAGGATGTGTACTTCGTGACTCGCAGTGGACTGGAAAACTTGGTTTCGCCCGAATGCAGCAGGATGGAGGCGGCTGTATACATCAATCCCGCCGCCCTCCGATGAAATGCCGGAAGGTCAGGGTCACCTGCTGAATTTGGAAGGTGTCGAAGATTCGGACGAAGCGGGTTACCGAGCCTTGCAGGCATTGAGCTCTTCCTGAGTTTCAAGATGCGTTTCGATGCCCAGGCGGAACTTGCAGTAATCGCGCACCGTAGCTCGCTCCAGCGGGCTCAACTGCTCCAAGGGCTTGTCATCCGCATCGCTAGCAAAGAGATTCACAAACTCGACCTGTAGAGATGGGTACTTCTTGATGAAGAAAACCCTCTTGTTGTCTTCCGCCCAGCGAGTCTCATAGAACCCGATATAGAGATGAGCCACGAATAGAATAAAAAACAGGACGATACATTTTCTCATGATGTAGGCGGAGGTAAGAGTTGAGTCTTAAATAATCATGGACAGGCCACGATTTACGACGAACAGTTTGGCGTTGTCGGAAAGGTAGAACTCCGGCACCGAATGCCCAGTTCCTGGGCCACGGACATGCATCAGTCGAATACGCCATGGATTTCGTCCAGCGTGGGCATTCGCGCAGGGACAACCTCAAACTCACCATCTAGCGCCCCCAGCACACGCGCATAGGCCATCATCCCAACCGAGAGGTCGCCCTTCTCGATGGCAATGACCTTTTGCCGCGTGATACCCGCCAGCGAAGCCAGCGCGGCCTGCGTCAGCCCGCGATTCAAGCGGCGCTGCCGAAGCTGCTCGCCAAGCCGCTGCGTGATAAGGGAATAGTCCATGTTTTGTATACGTAACAATTTATATTGAATGTAACGTATACCGAACCATCCGAGAAAGCAAAGCGAATCAGATTGCTCGAGCAGGCCGCTGAAAACCCCAGGCGAGGCAGCCAGTGCCATACAGATGGTATGCCCCGCCCAGTTCTTGATGCCCACCCCCCCAACCGTTAACCCCCGCTTCCGCCCCCTGCCATATAAACGCCACACTTTTCCCTGAACCTTTGCCCTTATCGCCCAGTCGGTTTTAAGAACCGTCGCGCTTCGCGACGCCAGCAAAGGATGCGCGATATGCGAGACCGCGCCAGCAGGATCGACGCCTCACCTTCTCGACTCGAACAGCTATGGCAGCGTTACCAGCGGGTGCGTGCCGCCAGCGAGCGGCTCTGCGAGCCGCTGGAACCGGAAGACTATGTGATCCAGAGCATGGCGGACGTCAGCCCGCCGAAGTGGCATCTCGCCCATGTCACCTGGTTCTTCGAGGCCTTCGTGCTGAAGCCCTTCCTGCCGAGCTATCGCTCGCTGGATGAGCGCTACGACCACCTGTTCAACTCCTATTACCAGACCCACGGCACGCCCTTCGAGCGGGCGCGGCGGGGTTTGTTGTCACGGCCGACGGTGAACGAGGTGTACGCCTATCGCAGCCATGTCGACCTGGCCATGGAGCGCTTGCTTCAGCCGGGCAGCGCACTGGCCGATGAGGTGCTGCAGCGTATCGAGCTGGGCCTGGAGCACGAGCAGCAGCATCAGGAGCTGCTGCTGATGGATATCAAGCACATCCTGGCGCAGAACCCGTTGCGCCCGGTTTACCGCCGCGACCTCAAGCCGGGCGGGGCTGCCGCAAGCGAGCTGCGCTGGGTGGACTTTCCCGCCGGGCTGCGCCATGTCGGCCATGCCGGCGAGGGCTTTGCCTTCGATTGCGAGCGGCCGCGCCACCGGGTATTCGTCGAGGCCTTCCAGCTCGCCAGCCGGCCGGTGAGCAATGGCGAGTATCTGCAGTTCATCCGTGATGGCGGTTATCGCAGCACGGCGCTGTGGCTGGCGGACGGCTGGGATCATATCCAGCGCGCAGGCTGGCAGGCGCCGCTGTACTGGCTGCGCGAGGGCGACGACTGGTTGGAGCTGACCCTGGGCGGCCCGCGCGAGCTGGATCTGCATGCACCGGTCTGCCACCTGAGCTACTACGAGGCCGAGGCCTTCGCCACTTGGGCGCAGGCACGCTTGCCGCGCGAGGAGGAATGGGAGGTGGCCGCGCAGGATGAGCCGCTGTGGGGCAACTTCGTCGAGAACGATCACCTGCAGCCGGTGGCTGCGGGCGCGGGCGATGGCCTACAGCAGCTCTATGGCGATGTCTGGGAATGGACGGCCAGCGCCTACCGGCCCTACCCCGGTTTTCGCCCGCTGGGCGGCAGCCTGGGTGAGTACAACGGCAAGTTCATGTCCGGGCAGATGGTGTTGCGCGGCGGCTGTTGCGCCACGCCGGAAGACCACGTGCGCCCCACCTACCGCAACTTCTTCTACCCCACGATGCGCTGGCAGTTCTCCGGCCTGCGCCTGGCCAAGGAGCTTTGAGCATGGCATTGGCAATCCGCACCCACGAACAAACCCTCAGCCCGGAACAGGAGTCACTGCGCGAGGAAGCCTTGCGCGGCTTCGCGGCCAGCCCGAAGGCGATGTCGCCGAAGTTCTTCTACGATCATCGTGGCTCGCAGCTCTTCGAGCTGATCTGCCAGCAGCCGGAGTACTACCCGACGCGCACCGAGGAAACCATCCTGCGCCTGGCGGCCAAGGATATCGCCGAGCTGGCCGGGCGCAACGCCAGCCTAGTGGAGCTGGGCAGCGGCGCCAGCCGCAAGATTCGCCTGCTGCTCGAAGCGCTGCGCCCGGCGCGTTACCTGGGCATCGATATCTCCCGCGAGTTTCTGGAGATCTGCACCCGGCGCCTGGCGGCCGACTATCGCTGGTTGGACGTGCACGCCCTGTGCGCCGACTTCAGCCTACCGCTGAAGCTGCCCGCCGACGCGCTGGGGCAGCGCCCGCTGGCGTTCTTCCCCGGCTCCAGCATCGGCAATTTCGACCCGAGCGAGGCCCGCGCCTTTCTGCGCAACCTGCATCAGGCCTTGCCAGCCGGCAGTGGCCTGCTGATCGGCGTGGATCTGGTCAAGGATCGTCAGGTGCTGGAGCGCGCCTACAACGATCAGGCCGGGGTCACCGCGCAGTTCAACCTCAACCTGCTGGAGCGCATGCGCAACGAGCTGGACTGCGATATCGACCCACGCCGCTTCGAGCATCGGGCCTTCTACAACGAGGCCGAGTCGCGCATCGAGATGCACCTGGTCAGCCGCCAGGCGCAGCGGGTACGCATCGAAGACCGCGTGTTCGACTTCGCTGCCGGCGAGACGCTGCACACGGAGAATTCCTACAAGTACACGCCGGGCGGCTTTCGCGAGCTGGCAGGCGATTGTGGCTTCGCCTCCGTGGCCATGTGGCGCGACCCGGCGCAGTTGTTCAGCGTGCACTTCTTGCGGCGCGAGTGAGGTCAGTGTAGGAGCGAATTCATTCGCGATGCTTGTCGCTTTGATGCCTGGCTCTTTCGCGGATAAAGCGAGGGGCCACCCGCTCACTCTACAGAGAGACTTACAGGATCGAACACGTCATCACTACAGGCGCTTAGCGCCCCCATCACCGTGGCGAATTGTTCTGCTGGCCCTGCATGTACTGGCGCAGTAGCTGGTTGATGCGCGTCTGGTAGCCCGCGCCCTGGCTCTTGAACCACTCCAGCACATCGGCATCGAGACGGATGGTCACCGCCTGCTTCACCGGCACGCGTAGCTCGGCACGACGAAAGAAATCATCGCCCAGCTCGGGTATGTCACTGGTGTCGATGTCCTGGTCGTCCTGCTTGGCCAGGCGTTCCCAGTCAGTTTTCGATGCTTTCGACATAGCGTCTGGCCTCCTGCTTGGTGGCTTTTCGGGCAGAGATGATGCGAATCACATCGCCTCGCCGTTCGGTGTATACGACCACACCGATCAGTACCTTGATCCAGCCGATGCTGACCCAGCGCTCTTCGCCGTAGTCCGCTCGGTCATCACGCAAGGCCAGCATCGGGTGTTGAAAGATATCCGGCACGTCGTTGAAGTCGATGCCGTGCTTGCGGATGTTGGCCTGGTTCTTGGCTTCGTCCCATTCAAAGCGCACGACACCTCCTGTATGTACTTATGTACATACACAATACGCCTCTGTGCGCAAAAGCGCAGCCTGTGCCAACTATTCGGCGCGCAACTTCTGCGTCTGGAGTGACAAGACAAGATCGATGTAGGAATTCACTGGAAAGAGAGCCTGATCCCCGTTAGGAACGCCTCCTCTGCGCTCCTACCGGGGACCAAAAATCCGCGCACGGGCGCGTTTTTTAGATCGTTCCCACGCTCCGCGTGGGAATGCCGCCTGGGACGCTCTGCACCCCTGCTCGTTGCGTTCGTTACGGCTTCAGCGTTTGGCGATGATGTACACCGCGTGCACGATGCCGGGAATGTAGCCCAGCAGGGTGAGCAGGATGTTCAGCCAGAACGCGCCGCCGAAACCCACCTGAAGAAACACGCCCAGCGGCGGCAGCAGGATGGCGATGAGGATACGGATAAGATCCATGCGGTGCTCCTTTGCATTCCATGATGGGGTACTGAAACAGACCCGGCCACACGCCGCGCAGTTCAGTTCGCCTGATGCCTGGCTGCGTAGAAGCCTTCTGTCAGGGCTTGCAGGGGCGAAGCGCGCAGCATGTTTCATGTCTACCTGCACGCTGACGCCACCGCCTCTTGCCACTACCCAGGGTTCATCGAGCGATTGGCACCCCAGCACCAGAACTTGGCACCCAGAAGCAAATATCGCCCGGCCGATCTGGCTTAAATGCCTTGCATAGGTCCAGCGTTCTGCAGTTCGAGCGACTGAACGAATGTCCATGCCTGCCACCGGGGGTGCCTGATGAAACTGCTGCTTGCCACGATCGTTCTGCTTGCCGGCAGCGTGCAGGCCCATGCTCAGCAGGTGCTGCACGTCTATGGCTGGAAGGACTATCTCGAACCCGGGGTACTGGAAGATTTTCAGAAGCAGACCGGCATCGCCGTCGATTACCAGAGCTATACGAGCAACGACGAACTGCGCCAGGCACTCGGCGCTGGCTCTCGCTACGACCTGGTGATGCCGAGCCACTTCATGCTCAAGCAACTGATCGACGAGAAGCGCCTGGCCCCGCTGGATACCCACCAGCTCGCTCATTACGCTGATCTCGATCCCTGGCTGCTGTCGATCCTCGCCGGCCTGCCTGGCGCCAATCAGCATGCCGTGCCTTACCTGTGGGGCTCTACCGGCCTGGTGATCTCACCCGCTCTGGCGCAAGCCAGTTACGGCGGCCCCCTGCCCAATAGCTGGCGGCTGCTGTTCGCGCCGGCCGAGCTGGCCAAGCTCAGTAGCTGCGGCGTGGCCATGCTGGATGCAGCCGACGAGGTCTCTTCGCTGCTGCTCAATTACCGTGGAAGGCGCCTGTCGCGCACCACCGACCGGCAGCTCGGCAAGCAACTGGAGACGCTGAAGCCGGTCATGCCGCTCGTTCAGCAGATGAACAATTGGGACTTCGTCGATGGTCTCGTCGATGGCAGGCTGTGTCTGGCCATGGCCTGGAGCGGCCACGCCGTGCGTGCGATGCAAGGCAACCCCAAGCTCACCTACAGCATCCCCGAGGAAGGCGCAGCAATCATCGTCGATACCCTGGCGATCCCGAGCGATGCCGCCAACCCCAAACTGGCCTACCGCCTGATCGACTTCCTCATCAGCCCACCGGTCGCCATTCGCAACGCCCTCAACTCTCATTTCTACCCACCGCTGCCCAACGACACGCAGACCATGCAGGCTTTTGCCAAGGCAAATCCAGGACAGGTGCTGACCACGGATCAGCGAAGACGCAGCTACCTGCTCGAAACCGTGCCAGCCGCCCAGCGAAAGACACTCGATGAAGCCTGGTCAGGCCTCGAGGCCGTACGTAAATGAGCCAGCGGCCAGAGACGTGCAAGGGTTTTGGCGAGTTGCACGCCATGAGCATTCAGGTACCCGCACTCCGCTGCATTCGGGCGCCACTTACCCTCGTCAATACCGAGAAGCTCGGGCCACTCATGCCCCACAGGAGACTCCATGAGCGACATCCAGTTACTGCCCAAAGTACGTGAATACCTGCAACGCGATCACGGCCACTTCATCGACGGCCGTTACCACAGCGGCACGAGCGACACGCGCATCGCCGTGATCAACCCGGCCGATGGCGAGGTCATCGCTCATGTCAACGGTGCCACCAGCGCCGATGTCGAAGCGGCCTGCCAGTCGTCCAGAAACGCCTTCACGGGTGAATGGGCGCAGACATCACCCTATCAACGCGGCCTGATCCTCAATCGCCTAGCCGACCTTATCGAGGCCAATGGCGAGGAGCTGGCGCAACTCGAAACCCTCTGCTCGGGCAAGCACATCCAGCTATCGCGCCTGTTCGAGGTTGGCCAAAGCGCGATGTTCCTGCGCTATTACGCCGGCTGGGCCACCAAGATCAACGGCGAGACCATGACGCCCTCGCTGCCCTCCATGGCAGGCGAGCAGTACACCGCCATGACGCGCCGCGAACCCGTCGGCGTGGTCGCCGGCATCGTGCCCTGGAACTTCTCGGTGATGATCGCCATCTGGAAACTCGGCGCCGCACTGGCCACCGGCTGCACGATCATTCTCAAGCCAAGCGAGTTCACCCCGATCACCCTGCTGCGCCTGGCCGAACTGGCCGTGGAGGCCGGGGTGCCGGCGGGCGTGCTGAACGTGGTCAACGGCACGGGCGAGATCGGCGCTCAGTTGATCGAGCATCCGCAGGTGGCCAAGGTGTCCTTCACCGGGTCGGTGCCGACGGGGATGAAGGTTGGCCAGAGCGCGATGGCCGCCAACCTGACCCGCGTGACCCTGGAGCTGGGTGGCAAGAACGCCGCCGCGCTGCTGCCCGATGCCGATATCGCCAGCGCCGTGGCTGGCCTGGTGCAGACCGGCTACGTCCATCAGGGCCAGGTCTGCGCGTCGCCGGAGCGCATCTACGTGCACCGCTCGCAGCTCGAAGAAACCCTGGCGCAGTTCGCCGCCGCGCTCAAGGACTTGCGTACCGGCTCCCCGCTGAACGAAAGCGTGCAGTTCGGCCCGCTGGCCAACAAGCCGCAGTTCGACAAGGTGTCGCAATTGCTCGCCGCGGCGCGCCAGGACAACCAGGTCATCTGTGGCGGCAACCCACTCGCGGGGCCAGGTTTCTTCGTCGAGCCGACCGTGATCCTGGCCAACGACAGGCAGGATCGCTTCCTGCACGAGGAAGTCTTCGGCCCGCTCCTCTGCGTGGTGCCTTACGACGAGGTGGAAGAGCTGCCGGCGCTGATGAACGATTCCCCCTTCGGCCTCACCGCCAGCGTATGGACCAATGACCTGTCCCAGGCGCTACGTCTGATTCCGCAGATCGAGGCCGGTACGGTGTACGTCAACATGCACACCTTCATCGACCCGTCGGTGCCGTTCGGCGGCGTCAAGGCTTCTGGCATTGGACGTGAGTTCGGCAGCGCCTTCATCGAGGACTATACCGAGCTGAAGTCGGTGATCATCCGCTACTGAGGCCAAGGCGCGCCCGGTCAGCATCGCAGACCGGGCGCCGCGCCGCACAAGAGCCAGGCAACAGGCCGGGAACTCGCCTGCGCCACAGATTGCGTGGAGGGGATTTGCGCGAGTTACTTCTGCGTACTCAGGAAGCACGCCAGCGCATGACGATCCTCGGCATTCGCCAGCCCCATGTAGGGCATGTAGGTGCCAGGCACGAAGGCCTGCGGCGAGGTGATGAACTGTTCCAGGCTTTCCATCTGCCATTCGACCGCCTTGGCCTTCATCGCCTGGGAATAGCTGAAGCCGGGCAGGCTACCCGAGGTTCGACCAAACAGGCCTTTGAGATTAGGCCCCATCTTGCTGGCCCCCCCGGTAGTGACCGAGTGGCACACCGAGCATTCGTTGGTAAACAGCGTCTCGCCCTTCTGCTGCTGCGCAGTCAGGCATTGTGCCGCGAACACGGGCACCGACAGCAGCAGGCAGCCAAGGCCGGCCATCTTGGTTAGGGCTTTCAAGTCAGAACCTCACATCATCCAGTTTGCTGAACCGGCCCGCGGCGATAGCGCCAAACCCGGCCGATTGACAACCTGATTGTCCTCGCTCGACATCGATGGAGTTTTATTGCCCGTGCCAGGCCTGTTTGCCAACTTGCCAAAACACTGACGGAGGCGCGCAGGCACTGCTCTTGCGCGATCTAAAGCCCCTGGCTGTAACGCCGGCGGTAGTCGCTGGGGGAAACCCCGAAGCGCGCCTTGAATGCGGTGGAGAAATAGCTGGAGTCGGTGAACCCCCACTCGTAGCCCAGTGCCGAGAGTTTTTGCTCGCCGCTGGCCTGGCGCAATGACTCGGCGCAGAAGTCCAGCCGGCGGTTCTTGATGTACTGCGCCACGACCAGGCCCTTCTTGGCGAACATGCGATACAGCCCCCGCACGGAAACCCCCACCTCCCTGGCGATGACCTCCGGGCAGAGCGCTTCGCTGCGCAGATGCTCGTCGATGAAGCGTACCGTCTTGCGGAACATCTTCTCGTGAGCATCGGGCACGCTCTCGCTAGCACAGAGCATGGGCCGCAACAGGCTGACCAGCGCCTCGAGGGTCGCCTCGCTTTCACTCACGCTCAGCCCGCCCTGCAGCGTCGATTCGAGAAGCAGACGATTGGCCATGACGGCCATCGGTGCGCTGGCAGGAATGCGCTGGGCGCAATGAACCTCGGAGAAACGCAGGTTCTGCTCGAGCAGATGACGCGGAAGGATCAGGGATATCTGCCGCGAAGAATCTTCATAAAGAAAATTGTTCGGCACGTTGGAGTCGATCAGGGTGAGATCGCCAGGCTGCATCTCGACGCAATTGCCCGACTGCTCCATGCCTGCGCGCCCCGCCAGTTGGCTCACCAGGTAGAAATGCCTGCCGTCGCTCTGCGCCACTTCCTTCGACGAGCGAAACAGGCGGGCCTGGGCAATGTCAACGAAGCTCAATCGCAGAGCGCCCGTGCGGTGTTCACGGATGGCGCCGGAGAATCCTTCGCCCAGACATTGGGCATCGAAGTGTCCACAGGCTTGATTGACATCATGTAGCCATTCGTCGAAACGCCCGGCTATTTCTGCTCGTAAGGTCGTCATGGCTCTAGAGCCTCACACTCGGCTGGATCTTGTTATAGGTTGCCGCCGTGCCAGCTTGTTACCGCCAGCGATTGCTACTTTAGCCCTCCGAAACGCTGATAGAAACTCTCGTTGGCGTCAGGCAGAGGGCCGTCCGCGGTTTCCAGCGTTGCATTGAGCCAGGTTTCGGCACTGCGATAGATGAGACGGTAGATGTTGCGGCACAACTGGCGTGCCGCACGCCCCTCCCAATCGCCCGGGAGGAGCTCATCCGGCAACTGCGGATCGCGCAGCAATAGCTTGCGATACTCATGTATCAGCAAGGTTCGGGCCAGAAAGCAATCTGCAGGTTGCAGGTTTTCCTGCTCCTTGAGTTCCTTCCACAGGGGGCGGAACAACTGGATGAATTCACTGTAATGCCTGCCCAGCTCATCGATGTTCCAGCTCTCGCGAACCTGGGCACGTAGCGCTCTCGAAGCCAGGACGTCCTGTGTACGGGTCTCGAAGATGATGCTGTCTTCCAGGGCATCGAGCTCCTGCAGCGTTGCGCCGACATCGACCCGGTCGCAGCGGGGATTGGCCAGCACGGTCGGGGCGATTGCACCAAAACCTTGCCACTCCAGCTCTTCGCGCACCTGCTTGCGCTTGTCCGGGGACAACTGCGAAAGCACCACCAGGCACCAGGCGCCATCCCA
Source organism: Pseudomonas sp. NCHU5216 (assembly GCF_052156495.1). Taxonomy (NCBI): domain Bacteria; kingdom Pseudomonadati; phylum Pseudomonadota; class Gammaproteobacteria; order Pseudomonadales; family Pseudomonadaceae; genus Pseudomonas; species Pseudomonas sp. NCHU5216. The sequence goes on from NZ_JBQLIX010000004.1 coordinate 183,589, forward strand.
GGCAGGCACGCTGGAGCTGTAGACCCGCTTGAAGGCCTTCTCGAACCGGCGCCGGCCGGTACCGGTCAGGCTGTAGTAACTGCGCCGCCCCACCTTCTCGGCACTCAACCAGCCCTCCTTGGTCAGGCGGAAGATCGAGGTTCGGATCAGCCGCTCGTTGATGCCCATGGGCTCGAGCAACTGGATCAGGCTACCCAGCCACACGGTGCCGCCATGGGGTTCGATGGCGTCGCCGTACAGGGTCATGATCAGCGAGCTGGCACGGATGGGCGTCTGCTGCTGGAAGCGGGTGATGAGTTGATCCAAGGGCGCGAGCGAAGTCATGAGCATTCTGGAAGCGGAAAAGATGCCGAATATACCCGCAGGTACTTCGGCATGACCATCGGCGCCGGGTGCCGTCTCGAGATATGAGCGATCATGGCGACGAGTTGCCCTTGGGCCGCAAGCCTCGATCAGCGATGCGCGGCCGCTGCGCCTCGATGGCCGGCAGCGGCTCGCAAACCGCGAGGCTCTCCATGCAACGCCGAGCCAGCACCTGGTACTCGTGGGTGCCCGCGCGTTTCCAGGCCACCTCCTCATCGCTGAGGCTGCGCTTGACCTGCGCCGGCGCGCCCATCACCAGTGACTGCTCGGGGCAGGTGAAACCCGCCTTGACGAAGGCAGTGGCAGAGACGAAGGAGCGCGCGGCGATCTCGGCGCCATCCATCACCACCGCATTCATGCCCACCAGCACGTCCTCGCCGATGCGACAACCATGCAGCACGGCGCCGTGGCCGATATGGCCATTGCGCCCGACCACCGTATCGCTGTCGGGGAAACCATGCATGACGCAGGTGTCCTGGATGTTGGCGCCTTCTTCGAGAATGATCCGGCCGAAATCGCCACGCAGGCTGGCCAGCGGCCCGACATAGCAACCCGGGCCGATGATCACATCGCCAATCAGCACCGCGCTGGGGTGAACGTAGGCCGTGGGGTGCACCACCGGCACCAGGCCGTCGAGGCTATAGCAGGTCATCGGCACGCTCCCAGGCTGCGGCATGGCGGCGGTTCTGCACCACGACGAAACGCCGGGCGACGAAGGCCATGTCGGTAATCGACGCGTTCGCCGCCGGGTTGCCGCCACTGGCATGAAAATCACTGAAGGCCGCCGACTGGTTGACCAGCACGCCGCCATCGAAGTTGATCGACAGCGCCACGGCCACCTCCAGGGACAACGCCTCGGCACGTGCCAGCACCTTGTCGTCGGTGCTGTAGACGCCCAGGGTCAGCGCACCTTTCTCGGCGATCACCTCGCCGGCGAGCTGCAGGCTGTGGGCGCTATCGTCGGTGGCGATGACGAAGGCGATGGGGCCGAAGCGCTCTTCGCCATAGGCTTGCCTGGCACTGGCATCGACCCGCAACAACAGCGGCGTATGCACACGCGCCCCCGGGAACTGCGGATGCTCGCGCACTTCGCTGTCCAGCAGAATTTCACCCAGCGCCCGGCAGGCCTGGATGCGCTCGGCGGTGGCCTCCGACTGGATGGCACCGAGCACCGCGCAGGCGCGCTCATTGTCGCCGAGAAAGTCACGGATGGCGCCAGCCAGGCCCTGGGCCACCTCGTCGAAGGACAGACGGCCGTCAGCCGTGGCGATACCGCCGCGCGGCACGTAGATGGCCTGCGGCGTAGTGCACATCTGCCCGGAATAGAGGCTCAGGGAGAGCGCCAGGTTGCGCGCCACGGCCTTGAAATCCTGCACGCTGTCGATGATCACGCTGTTGATGCCGGCCTTCTCGGTGAACACCTGGGCCTGCCGGGCGTTGCCCTCCAGCCAGTTACCGAAGGCATTGGAGCCGGTGAAATCCACCAGCTTCACCCGCGCATCCAGCGCCAGGCGCTGGCTCACGGGTGCCTCGGGAGTGTCCACCACCAGGCTGACCAGAGCCGGATCGAAACCCAGCTCCGCCAGTACCTGCTGCGCCACCCTGACGGTCATCGCCAGCGGCAGGATGGCGTGTGGGTGCGCCTTGACCATCACCGGGTTGCCGGTGACCAGGCTGGCGAACAGCCCCGGGTAGGTGTTCCAGGTCGGAAAGGTGGAGCAGGCGATCACCAGCGCCAGGCCGCGCGGCACGATATGCCAGCGCTTGTTCAAGGCCAGCGGCGCCTGCTTGCCCAGCGGCTTGATCCAACTGGCGCTCTCCGGCACCGCCGACATGGCCTGCCAGGCATAGGCCAACGCTTCCAGGGCACGATCCTGGGCATGCGGCCCTCCGGCCTGGAACGCCATCATGTAGGCCTGCCCACTGGTATGCATCACCGCATGGGCCAGCGTCGGGCTCGCTGCATTGAGACGCTGCAGTATCTCCAGGCAGGCCCCCAGGCGCGCACGCGGCCCGGCATCGCGCCAGGCGGGCAGGGCGGCCTCCATGCGCGCCATCAGTGCGTCGGCGTCGTACTGGTCGTAACTGACACCCAGTTCCAGGCCGTAAGGGGAGCGCTCGCCTCCTACCCGGGCAATGGCGTCCGGCCCCGCCAGGGTGAAATGCCGCCCCAGCAGTGCCTCGAACTCCGCCTGCGCGCTCTGCACTGCCGTCTCCGGGTATTGCTTGAGGCTCTCCGGGAACGGCGACCAATAACCGCGCTCGCCAATGGCCTCGCTGGCGCGCTCCAGGGTCGGGCGGTGCCGCTCGAACAACTCGGCAGCGGCAACCTGGGTTTGAGTGGACATGGCGAACTCCTCGACTGATGCAGGTACTGAAATGGCGCAAATGGCACAGCAGCATTTCATTTTTTGTATCACATCATGAAAATCCAGAAAAGCATCAGTTTTTTGTATCAGATGCCCGGAGCACGCCCGCGAACCTCTCAATACGCCGCTCAAAAGCCCTGAAATAGCCAGGCCAGAGCCAGATGCGGCCCATTCATGAAGAGACGCCTCATGCCAAAAGCAGGCATAAAAGACACGTAAATATTATTTTTTAATCTTGTTTTGTATCGCTTCATGCATATACTCGAAGCCAGAACGAGCCGTGGGACACCCGCTCGTCACCGCGAAGGGCAGCGCCCCGAGCCACTAACCAATAAGAGCGGCTGGCACCAAGTCGCGCGTGCAGCAGAGGACATTCGTTATGCCTCGTACCCTTGCCGTCCTGCAGCCAGAGCAGGGCGTTCGCCTGATCACATTGCAGCGCCCCGAGGCGCTCAATGCCCTGAATACCGAATTGCTCGCAGAGTTGGCCGCCGAGCTGGATCACGCCGAGCAGGACGCCGACACCCGCGTGGTGGTAATCACCGGCAGCCGCAAGGCGTTCGCCGCCGGTGCCGACATCAAGGAGATGGCCGAACGCGACCTGGTGGGCATCCTCGAGGATCCGCGCCTGGCCCACTGGCAGCGCATCACCCGCTTCGGCAAGCCGCTGATCGCCGCCATCAACGGCTTCTGCCTGGGCGGCGGCTGCGAACTGGCCATGCACGCGGACATCCTCATCGCCGGTGAGGACGCACGCTTCGGCCAGCCGGAAATCAACCTCGGCATCATGCCCGGCGCCGGCGGCACGCAACGTCTGCTGCGCGCCGTGGGCAAGTCCCTGGCCATGCAGATGGTGCTAAGCGGCGAGGCCATCGACGCCCGCCACGCCCTGCGCGCCGGCCTGGTCAGCGAAGTGACCCAGCCCGAATTCACCGTCGAGCGCGCCATGGCCATCGCCCGCCTCATCGCCCAGAAGGCGCCGCTGGCCGTGCGCCTGGCGAAGGAGGCCGTGCTCAAGGCCGAGGACACCGACCTGGCCAGCGGCCTGCGCTTCGAGCGCCACGCCTTCACCCTGCTGGCCGGCACCCGCGACCGCGACGAAGGTATTCGTGCCTTCCAGGAAAAGCGCCGCCCCGACTTCACCGGCCAGTGACCACTGGCCACCCTCTCCCGCCGCACCGGAGCGCCCGAGACATGACTTTCGACCACATCCTCTTTGCCATCGAGGCAGGTGTCGCCACCCTCAGCCTCAATCGCCCAGACCAACTGAACAGCTTCAACGCCCAGATGCACGGCGAGGTTCGCGAGGCCCTCAAGCAGGTGCGCCAGAACCCGGAGGTTCGCGTCCTGCTGCTGACCGGCGAGGGCCGTGGCTTCTGCGCCGGGCAAGACCTGGCCGACCGCAACGTTGCGCCGGACAGCGCAGCACCGGATCTGGGCGCCTCCATCGAGCAGTTCTACAACCCGCTGATCCGCGCCCTGCGCGACCTGCCCATGCCGGTGATCTGCGCGGTCAATGGCGTCGCCGCCGGCGCCGGCGCCAATATCCCCCTGGCCTGCGACCTGGTGCTGGCCGCCCGTTCCGCCAGCTTCATCCAGGCCTTCTGCAAGATCGGCCTGATCCCCGACTCCGGCGGCACCTGGACTCTGCCGCGCCTGGTCGGCATGGCCCGCGCCAAGGCCCTGGCCTTGCTGGGCGAGCGTCTCAGCGCCGAGCAGGCCGAGCAGTGGGGGTTGATCTACCGCGTGGTGGACGATGCCGAGCTGCGCGACGAAGCCCTCAAGCTCGCCCGCCATCTGGCCACTCAGCCCACCTACGGCCTGGCGCTGATCAAGCGCAGCCTCAACGCCAGCCTGAACAACAGCTTCGACGAGCAACTGGAGCTGGAGCGCGACCTGCAGCGCCTGGCCGGTCGCAGCGAGGACTACCGCGAGGGCGTCAGCGCCTTCATGGCCAAACGCACCCCTGCCTTCAAAGGACGCTGAGCCCATGCCTGCCCTGCCCAACACCTCACTCGTCGCCGTCATCGGTGCTGGCGCCATGGGTGCCGGTATCGCCCAGGTAGCGGCCCAGGCCGGCCATCCGGTGCGCCTCTATGACAACCGCCCCGGCGCCGCGGCCCAGGCCGTGGAAGGCATCGCCCGACAGCTCGCTCGCCTGGTGGAGAAAGGCAAGCTCGATGCCGACGCCCAACGTGCCATCGTCGCCCGCCTGCATCCGGCAGACGCCCTGGAGGAGCTGGCCGATGCCCACCTGGTGATCGAAGCCATAGTCGAGAATCTGGAGGTCAAGCGCAGCCTGCTGCACAAGCTGGAAGCGCTGTGCGCCCCCACCTGCATCCTCGCCAGCAACACCTCGTCGCTGTCGATCACCAGCCTGGCAGCCGGCCTCAAGCACCCGGGTCGAGTGATCGGCATGCACTTCTTCAACCCGGCACCGCTGATGGCGCTGGTGGAGATCGTATCGGGTCTGGACAGCGACCCGGCGCTGGCCGACAGCCTGCATGCCACCGCCAAAGCCTGGAACAAGAAGCCGGTACATACCCGCTCCACCCCGGGCTTCATCGTCAACCGCGTGGCGCGCCCCTTCTACGCCGAAAGCCTGCGCCTGCTGCAGGAAGGCGCCGCCGACTGCGCCACCCTCGACGCACTGCTGCGTGATGCGGGCGGCTTTCGCATGGGCGCCTTCGAACTCACCGACCTGATCGGCCATGACGTCAACTATGCCGTCACCTGCTCGGTGTTCGACGCCTACTACGGCGACTTCCGCTTCCAGCCCTCACTGATCCAGAAGGAACTGGTGGACGCCGGCCGCTTGGGCCGCAAGAGCGGTCGTGGCTTCTACGACTACGCCGAAGGCGCCCAGCGCCCGGCAGCCAGCGAGCTGAGCAGCCAACTGGTGGTTGATAGCTGCGTGGTGGAGGGCGACCTCGGCGCGGCCGAGCCGCTGGTGACACGCCTGCAGGCCGCCGGCCTGGCGGTGACCCGGCGTGACGGCGCCGGCTTGCTGCGAGTCGGCGACGCGGTGCTGGCGCTGTCCGACGGGCGTCTGGCCAGCCAGCGCGCCCGCGAGGATGGCCTGGCCAACCTGGTGCTGCTGGATCTGGCGCTGGACTACGGCAAGGCCAGTCGCCTCGGCATCACCTGGTCTGCCGACACCTCCACCCTCGCCCGCGACCAGGCTGTGGCGTTGCTGCAGCGCGCCGGCATTGCGGTCAGCCCGCTGGCCGACCTGCCAGGCCTGGTCGTGCTGCGCACGGTGGCGATGCTCGCCAACGAAGGCGCCGATGCCGTGCTGCAAGGCGTTGGCTCGGCGGCGGACATCGACCTGGCCATGCAGGCCGGCGTCAATTACCCCAGGGGCCCGCTGGCCTGGGCCGACGCCATCGGCCTGCCAAGTGTGCTGCGCATTCTGGACAACCTGCAGGCGGCTTACGGCGAAACGCGCTACCGCCCATCACTGCTACTGCGTCGTCACGCAGCGCAAGGGAGGCTTTTCCATGACCAACTATGAAGCGCTGTCATTGGCAGTGGACTGTGGCCGCAAGCTGTTCGAGCGCGATGCCGCCAGCCAGGCCATGGGCATGCGCCTGCTCTCGGTGGCGCCGGGCCAGGCACAGGTCGGCATGAGCGTGCGCGCCGACATGGTGCAGGGCCACGGCACCTGTCACGGCGGCTACCTGTTTGCCCTGGCCGACTCGGCCTTCGCCTTCGCCTGCAACAGTTACAACGAGGCCAGCGTGGCCATCGGCTGCAGCATCGACTACGTGGCCCCCGCGCGCCTGGGCGACACCCTTACCGCCCAGGCCAGCGAGCAGAGCCGTAGCGGGCGCACCGGCAATTACGACGTGCGTATCGAGAACCAGGACGGCCAACTGATCGCCCTGTTCCGCGGCAAATCCTACAAAGTGCGCGGCACGGTGCTCGCGCAGGAGACCCCTGATGAATGATGCCCAGTTGAACGACGCCCTGATCATCGATGCCGTGCGCACGCCAATCGGCCGCTACGCCGGCGCGCTGTCCGGCGTACGCGCCGACGACCTCGGCGCGGTACCGATCCGCGCCCTGATGAGCCGGCATCCGGAGCTGGACTGGAGCGCCGTGGACGACGTGATCTACGGCTGCGCCAACCAGGCCGGCGAGGACAACCGCAACGTCGCACGCATGGCTGCCCTGCTCGCTGGCCTGCCGCAGAGCGTGCCCGGCACCACCCTCAACCGCCTGTGCGGCTCCGGCCTAGACGCCGTGGGCAGCGCTGCCCGGGCTCTGCGCTGCGGCGAGGCCGGGCTGATGATCGCCGGCGGCGTGGAGTCCATGTCCCGCGCCCCACTGGTGGTGGGCAAGGCGGAAACCGCCTTCTCCCGCCAGGCAGAGATCTTCGACACCACCATCGGCTGGCGCTTCGTCAATCCGCTGATGCAGGCCGAGTTCGGTATCGACTCCATGCCCGAGACCGCCGAGAACGTCGCCGAGCAATTCGCCATTTCCCGCGCCGATCAGGACGCCTTCGCCCTGCGCAGCCAGCAGCGCGCCGCCGCCGCCCAGGCCAACGGTCGTCTGGCGAAGGAGATCGTCGCGGTAGAAATTCCCCAGCGCAAAGGCCCGCCCAAGGTGGTGAGCCAGGATGAACACCCGCGCGCAGATACCACCCTGGAGCAACTGGCCAAACTGGGTACGCCGTTCCGTGCCGGTGGCTCGGTCACCGCCGGCAACGCCTCGGGGGTCAATGACGGCGCCTGCGCCCTGCTCCTGGCCAGCCCTGCCGCCGCCCGGCGCCATGGCCTCAAGGCCCGCGCCCGAGTGGTCGGCATGGCCAGCGCCGGGGTCGAGCCACGCATCATGGGCATCGGCCCGGTACCGGCCACCCGCAAGGTGCTGGAGCAGACCGGGCTGGCCCTGACCGACATGGACGTGATCGAACTCAACGAGGCGTTCGCCGCCCAGGGCCTGGCCGTACTGCGCGAACTGGGCCTGGCCGACGACGACGCCCGGGTCAACCCCAACGGCGGCGCCATCGCCCTCGGCCATCCGCTGGGCATGAGCGGCGCCCGCCTGGTCACCACCGCCCTGCATGAACTGGAAGAACGCGGTGGCCGTTACGCCCTGTGCACCATGTGCATCGGCGTAGGCCAGGGCATCGCCCTGATCATCGAACGAATCTGATCCTGAGAAGGCAGCCAGCCGCGTGCCGTCCGTCGTGAAAACGCCGGCTTGGCAGGCACAGCAAAGCCTCTGACACGCAGCACGAACTGCCCCAAGAACGGGGAGCGTTATGCTCCCTCATGACACTCGCGGCCCCTCGAGGGGCTGGCGCACAAGAACAAATCGAGTGAAACCATGAACATGTACCATGATGCCAAACGTGCCCTGCTTGACCCGATCGAAACCGCCAGCGTCGACGAACTGCGCCAGCACCAGTTGCAGCGCATGCGCTGGAGCCTGAAGCACGCCTACGACAACGTGCCGCTCTACCGCCGCCGCTTCGATGAAGCCGGCGTGCACCCGGACGACCTCAAGTCCCTGGACGACCTGGCCAGGTTCCCCTTCACCGGCAAGAACGACCTGCGCGACAACTACCCCTTCGGCATGTTCGCCGTGCCGCAGAGCGAGGTCGTGCGCGTCCATGCCTCCAGCGGCACCACCGGCAAGCCGACCGTGGTGGGCTATACGCAGAACGACATCGACACCTGGGCCAACGTGGTGGCGCGCTCGATCCGCGCCGCCGGCGGGCGCAAGGGCGACAAGGTGCATGTGTCCTATGGCTATGGCCTGTTCACCGGCGGCCTGGGCGCGCACTACGGTGCCGAGCGCCTGGGCTGCACCGTGATCCCCATGTCCGGCGGCCAGACCGAGAAACAGGTGCAACTGATCCGCGATTTCCAGCCCGACATCATCATGGTCACGCCGTCCTACATGCTGAACCTGGCGGACGAGATCGAGCGCCAGGGCATCGACCCGCACAAGCTGGCGCTACGCCTCGGCATCTTCGGTGCCGAACCCTGGACGGCCGAGCTGCGTCGCGCCATCGAGGAGCGCCTGGGCATCACCGCCCTGGACATCTATGGCCTGTCGGAGATCATGGGGCCGGGCGTCGCCATGGAATGCGCGGAAAGCAAGGACGGCCCGACCATCTGGGAAGACCATTTCTACCCCGAAATAATCGACCCGGTGACCGGCCAGGTGCTACCGGACGGCGAATACGGCGAGCTGGTGTTCACCTCCCTGTCCAAGGAGGCGCTGCCGATGATCCGTTACCGCACCCGCGACCTCACCCGCCTGCTGCCCGGCACTGCACGTCCGATGCGGCGGATGGACAAGATCACCGGGCGCAGCGACGACATGCTGATCATCCGTGGCGTCAACGTGTTCCCGACGCAGATCGAGGAGCAGGTGCTCAAGGTGCGCCAGCTATCCGAGAACTACGAGATCCACCTGTTCCGCAATGGCAACCTGGACAGCATCGAAGTACACGTCGAACTCAAGCACGAGCACGAAAGCCTTGCCGAAGACCGGCAGAAAGCGCTCTGCGACGAGCTGTCGAAGCACATCAAGACCTACATCGGCATCAGCTCGCGCATCGTCCTGCGCCCCAGCTATTCGCTGAAGCGCTCCGAAGGCAAGGCCTGCCACGTGTACGACAAGCGCAACCAGTAAGCGCACCACCGTGCGGAGCGCTGCATCGCCAGCGTCCCGCACGCCGACCCTCATTACCGACAGCGACCCGAGCGGCAGCCGGCTGCCCCTCGGGCTGCATTCGCTCGCCATATAAAACCCAAGAAAAAGACTATTAAAAGTTTTTTGTATCCCTTTATGGAATACCCCGCGCCACGGCCTCGGGCGCTATCAGCACCACTGCAACGCCCCTGCGAAGCAGAGAAACTCTGCATTCATGGGCATTGTGAGGCGATCGCCTTTCCATCGCTCATGACCAGAAAGCATGAGGACGAGCGACAGAAGCGATACAAAAATCTAATACGATACACATATCAGTGTTTGATATTTTTTTACGTATCATTTAAAAATGAAGCCATGGCCTAGCCACCCCACGAACCCTGCATGACTGGAGAACGGCATGTACGCACAATTGGTTGAGACAGGCGTGAAGCACGTGAAGGCGCTGGAGGAGATGTCCCCCGAGGAGCGCGCCTTTCAGGAAAAGATCGACGCCGAGATCAAGATCGAAGCCAAGAACTGGATGCCGGACGCCTATCGGCAGACGCTGATCCGGCAGATTTCCCAGCACGCCCACTCCGAGATCGTCGGCATGCTCCCGGAAGGCAACTGGGTCACCCGCGCCCCGACGCTCAAGCGCAAACTGCAACTGATGGCCAAGATCCAGGACGAGGCCGGCCACGGCCTGTACCTGTACAGCGCCATGGAAACCCTGGGCGCCTGCCGCGACGAGGAAGTGGCCAAGCTGCACAGCGGCCGGGCCAAGTACTCCAGCATCTTCAACTACCCGACACTGAACTGGGCCGACATGGGCGCCGTTGGCTGGCTGGTTGACGGTGCCGCCATCGTCAACCAGGTGGTGCTGCAGCGCACCTCCTATGGCCCCTACTCGCGCGCCATGATCCGTATCTGCAAGGAAGAATCCTTCCACCAGCGCCAGGGCTACGAAATCCTCCTGCACATGATGCGCCACGGTACCCAGGCACAGAAGGACATGGTGCAGGACGCCATCAACCGTCTCTGGTGGCCGGCCCTGATGATGTTCGGCCCGAGCGACGCCGACTCCCCCAACAGTGCCCAGTCCATGGCCTGGAAGATCAAGCGCCAGAGCAACGACGAGCTGCGCCAGCGCTTCATCGACCAGACCGTGCCACAACTGGAGCTGCTCGGCTGCACCGCCCCTGACCCCGAACTCAAGTGGAACGAAGAGCGCGGCCACTACGACTTCGGCGCCATCGACTGGAGCGAATTCTACGAAGTGCTCAAGGGCAACGGCCCCTGCAACCACGAGCGCATCGCCACCCGCCGCAAGGCCATCGAAGACGGTGCCTGGGTGCGTGAAGCCGCCGTGGCCCATGCCCGCAAACGACAACACAAACGCGACGCCGCCTGAACCGACAACCCCTGGCCTGCCGTGGCAGGCCAACGCGAGGAGATACCCGCATGAGTGAATGGATCCTTTTCGAGGTCTTCGTGCGCAGCAAGCACGGCCTCAACCACAAGCATGTCGGCAGCGTGCACGCCGCCGATGCCCGCATGGCCATCGAGAACGCCCGCGAGCTCTACACCCGCCGCAATGAAGGGGTGAGCCTGTGGGTAGTGCCCTCGGCCTTGATCACCGCCTCCTCGCCGGACGAGAAGGAGCCGCTGTTCGACCCCGCCCAGGACAAGGTCTACCGCCACGCCAGCTTCTATGAGCTGCCGCCTGAAGTCGGCCATATGTGAGGCACCCGCCATGAATGCCAAGCACGATCTGATCGAATACCTGCTGCGCCTCGGCGACAGCGCCCTGATCCAGGGCCAGCGCCTGTGCGAATGGTGCGGCCGCGCACCGGCGCTGGAAGAAGAACTGGCGCTGATGAACGTCGGCCTCGACCTGGTGGGCCAGGCCCGCAACTGGCTGGATTATGCCGCCGAGCTGCTGGACGACGGCCGCGACGCCGACCACCTGGCCTACCGTCGTGACGAGCGCGCCTACCGCAACCTGCTGCTGGTGGAGCAACCCAACGGCGACTACGCCGTCACCATGACCAAGCAATTCCTCTACGACGCCTGGCACTTCCAGGTACTGCATGGCCTGTGCAGCTCCCAGGATCCACGTGTCGCCGGCATCGCCGCCAAGGCCCTGAAGGAAGTCACCTATCACCTGCGCCGCTCGGCCGAATGGGTCGAGCGCCTGGGCGACGGTACCGAGCAAAGCCACCGCCGCATGCTCGCCGCCGTTCAAGAAGTGTGGCGTTTCACCGTCGAACTGGTGAATGCCGACGACGTGGAGCAACGCCTGTTCGACGCCGGCATCGCCCCGGATCCGCAGCATATCGCCAGCGGTTGGCAGGCCAAGGTCGGCGACGTTCTGGCCAGCGCTACCCTGCCGCTGCCGGAACCGGCCAGCCACTTCTACCTGTCCGGTCGCCGCGGCCTGCACACCGAGCATCTGGGCCTGCTGCTGGCCGAGATGCAGTTCCTCCAGCGAGCCTACCCCGATGCATCCTGGTGAACTGATCGTCAGCGACCGTGGCCGCGACCCGCTGGAGCCTGACGACCTGCAGCGCGCCTGGGAGGTTCTGGAAGCGGTGATGGATCCGGAGGTGCCGGTGGTCAGCGTGGTCGACCTCGGCATCGTCCGGGCGCTGGAAGTCCAGGGCAGAGCGCTGCACGTCGTGGTCACGCCGACCTACTCCGGCTGCCCGGCCACCGAGGTGATCGAGCGGGACATCGAGCAGGCGCTCTATCAGGCGGGCTTCACCGCGCACCTGGAGCGTCGCCTGACACCCGCCTGGACCACCGACTGGATCACGCCGCGCGGGCGCGAGGCGCTGCGCCTGTTCGGCATCGCCCCACCCGCCGGCAGCGCCAGCAAGCGCAGCCTGCTGGGCGAAGGCGGCGAGATCCGCTGCCCGCAGTGCGACAGCGCCAATACCGAGCGACTGAGCGAATTCGGCTCCACGGCCTGCAAGGCCTTGCATCGCTGCAAGGACTGCCGGGAACCCTTCGATTACTTCAAGTGCATATAGAGGGAACCGCCGCGAGCGCTGCATGCATGCGCCGCCGTTCCTGCGCCGGAGAACGACAATGAGCAAGTTCCATAGCCTCACCATCAAGGAAGTACGTCCCGAGACCCGCGACGCGGTGTCCATCGCCTTCGACATTCCCGGCGAGCTGGCCGATACCTTCCGCTTCACCCAGGGCCAGCATCTGGTGATGCGCGCACAACTGGACGGCGAGGAAGTACGCCGCTCCTACTCCATCTGCACCGGCGCCAACGACGGTGAGCTGCGCGTGGCCATCAAGCGCGTCGCCGGCGGACGCTTCTCGGCCTACGCCAACGAAAGCCTCAAGGCCGGCCAACGGCTGGAGGTGATGCCGCCCGCCGGTCACTTCCATGTCGAACTCGACCCGGCCCGCACAGGCCACTACCTGGCGGTGGCCGCCGGCAGCGGTATCACGCCGATCCTGTCGATCATCAAGACCACCCTGGAAAACGAGCCCAAGAGCCGCGTCACCCTACTCTACGGCAATCGTTCCAGTGCCTCGGCGCTGTTTCGCGAGCAACTGGAAGAACTGAAGAACCGCTACCTGCAACGCCTGAACCTGATCTTCGTGTTCAGCCGCGAGCAACAGGACGTCGACCTGTACAACGGCCGTATCGATGCCGACAAGTGCAACCAACTGTTCAGCCGCTGGATCGACGTCAAGGCCCTGGACGCCGCCTTCATCTGTGGCCCACAGGCGATGACCGAAACCGTGCGCGACCTGCTGCAGGAGCACGGCATGCCCGCCGAGCGCGTGCACTTCGAGCTGTTCGCCGCTGCCGGTAGCCAGCAACGCCGCGAAGCCCGCGAGGCGGCCCAAGGTGCGGACAGCGCCCTGAGCCGGATCACCGTGATCAGCGATGGCCGCGAGCTCACCTTCGATCTGCCGCGCAACAGCCAGAGCGTGCTTGACGCCGGCAACGCCCAGGGCCTGGAACTGCCCTACTCGTGCAAGGCCGGGGTGTGCTCCACCTGCAAGTGCAGGGTCATCGAGGGCGAGGTGGAGATGGATAGCAACTTCGCCCTGGAGGACTACGAGGTGGCCGCCGGCTACGTGCTGTCGTGCCAGACCTTTCCGCTCAGCGACAAGGTGGTTCTCGACTTCGACCAGCTCTGACAGCGCCCCGCCAAGGCGTCACCCGAATCGTAGGAGCGAGCTCCGCTCGAGAACGAACACATGCTCAAGCCAAGGTTTCGCGAGCAGAACTCGCTCCTGCAAAAGACTCCACCCGCTTCACCTGCGTCGCACCGCCTCTGACAAACACAACAAGAGAGAGCAACCATGAGCCCGCACGAACTGGAACGCATCCAGCAACACCCGGACTTCATCCAACTGGTACGGCGCAAGCAGCGTCTGACCTGGTCCCTCACCGCCGCCATGCTGGTCGTCTACTACGGCTTCGTGCTGCTGGTGGCCTTCGCTCCCGGCGTGCTCGGCCAGTCCCTTAGCGGCGGCGTCACCAGCGTCGGCATGCTGGTGGGCGTCGGCGTGATCCTGCTGTCGTTCGCCCTCACCGGTATCTACGTCACGCGTACCAACAGCGTCATCGATCCGCTCAACGACAAGGTCAAAGAGGTGCTCGCCCCATGAAAGCACTCACCTCCCTGCTGCTCGGCGTCGGCCTGCTGGCCTCGCCGCTGGCCTTCGCCGCCGACAGCGGCCGCCCGCTGAACTGGACGGCCATCTACATGTTCCTGGCCTTCGTCCTGTTCACCCTCGGCATTACCCGCTGGGCCGCGCTGCGCACCCGCTCCACCGCCGACTTCTACACCGCCGGCGGCGGCCTCAGTGGCTTCCAGAACGGTCTGGCGATCGCTGGCGACATGATCAGCGCGGCGTCCTTCCTCGGCATCTCGGCAATGATGTTCATCAACGGCTACGACGGCCTGCTGTACGCCCTCGGCGTGCTCGCCGGCTGGCCGATCATCCTCTTCCTGATCGCCGAACGCCTGCGCAACCTGGGCAAGTTCACTTTCGCCGACGTGGTCTCCTACCGCCTGGAGCAGAGACCGATCCGCATCACCGCTGCCTTCGGCACCCTCACCGTGGCGCTGTTGTACCTGGTGGCGCAGATGGTCGGTGCCGGCAAGCTGATCGAGCTGCTGTTCGGCCTGTCGTACCTGCAGGCGGTGTTGCTGGTGGGCGTGCTGATGGTCTGCTACGTCACCTTCGGCGGCATGCTGGCCACCACCTGGGTGCAGATCATCAAGGCGGTACTGCTGCTTTGCGGCACCAGCTTCATGGCCTTCATGGTGCTGCGCCACTTCGGCTTCAGCACCGAGGCGATGTTCGCCGCCGCCACCGAGGTACACGCCAAGGGCACCGCGATCATGGCGCCGGGAGGGCTGTTGTCGAACCCCATCGATGCCATCTCTCTGGGGCTCGGCATGATGTTCGGCACCGCCGGCCTGCCGCACATCCTGATGCGCTTCTTCACCGTCAGCGACGCCCGTGAAGCGCGCAAGAGCGTGTTCTACGCCACCGGTTTCATTGGCTATTTCTACCTGCTGCTGATCGTGGTCGGCTTCGGCGCCATCGTCATGGTCGGTACCAACCCTGAATTCCGCGACGCGGCTGGCGCCATCATCGGCGGCGGCAACATGGTGGCGGTGCATCTGTCGCAGGCGGTGGGCGGCAGCCTGTTGCTCGGTTTCATCTCCGCCGTGGCCTTCGCCACCATCCTCGCCGTGGTGGCCGGGCTGGCGCTGTCCGCTGCCTCTGCCGTGTCCCACGATCTGTACGCCTGCGTGATGCGCCAGGGCAAGGCCAGCGAGCGCGAGCAGATGCGCGTATCACGCATCGCCACCCTCGCTGTCGGCGTGCTGGCGGTGATCCTCGGGCTGCTCTTCGAGTCGCAGAACATCGCCTTCCTCTCCGGCCTGGTGCTGGCCATCGCCGCCTCGGTCAACTTCCCGGTGCTGTTCCTCTCCATGTTCTGGAAAGGCCTGACCACCCGTGGCGCGGTCGCCGGCAGCGTTGCCGGTCTGCTCTCGGCCATCGTTTTGCTGGTGCTGAGCCCGGCGGTATGGGTCAACGTGCTGCACCACGAGGCGCCGCTGTTCCCCTACTCCAACCCGGCGCTGTTCTCCATGAGCCTGGCCTTCTTCAGCGCCTGGCTGCTGTCGGTGACCGACACCTCCGAGCGCGCCCGCCAGGAGCGCGGCCGCTACCTGGCGCAGTTCATTCGCTCCATGACCGGCATCGGTGCCAGCACTGCCAGCCGCCACTAACCCAACGGATTGACGGACACAACAACAATGAACCTCGACCGTACCCTAGCGCTCCTCGCCACCCTGGTTCTGCCTCTGGCCACGCCAGCCCTGGCCGACTTCGTCGACGACAGCAAGGCCAGCCTGGAGCTGCGCAACCACTACCTCAACCGCGACTTTCGCCAACCCGGCGCCGCTCAGTCCAAGGCCGAAGAATGGGCCCAGGGCTTCACCGCGCGGATCGAGTCCGGCTTCACCGAGGGCAGCATCGGCGTCGGCCTCGACGCCATCGGCCAGCTCGGCATCAAGCTGGACTCCAGCCGTGACCGCCGCGGCACCGGCCTGCTGCCCTTCGGCCCCAACGGCAAGCAGCCGGTGGACGACTATAGCGAGCTGGGGCTGACCGCCAAGCTGCGCGCCTCCAGGAGCGTGCTGCGCCTGGGCACCCTGCAGCCGGTGCTACCCGTGGTCAGCTACAACGATACTCGCCTGCTGTCCTCCACCTTCCAGGGCGGGATGTTGACCAGCCAGGAGCTGGACGGCCTGACCTTCAACGCTGGCCGCCTGACCCGCGTCAACCTGCGCGACTCCTCGGGGCGAGACGACATCGGCTATAGCGCCGCCAGCAGCGACGCCTTCGATTTCGCCGGTGGCAGCTACGCCATCAACCCGCAACTGGTCGCCAGCTACTACTACGGCAAGCTCGATGGTATCTACCGCCAGCAGTTCGTCGGCCTGGTGCACAGCTTGCCGCTGCCGGGCGGCTTCAGCCTCAAGAGCGACCTGCGCTACTTCGACAGCCGTGGCGACGGCGCCGCACGCGCCGGGCGCATCGACAACCGCAACCTCAATGCCATGTTCAGCCTGAGCAACGGCGGGCACCGCCTCAGCGCGGCATTGCAACGCATGTCCGGCAGCAGCGCCTTTCCCTTCCTCAACGGCGGCGACCCCTACGTGGTGAACCTGGTGACCTACAACACCTTCACCCGCGCCGAGGAGGACGCCTGGCAACTGCGCTACGACTACGACTTCGCCGCCCTTGGCCTGCCGGGCCTGAGCTTCATGACCCGCTACGTCGACGGCCGCAACGCCAAGACCGCCAGCGGCGATCGCGGCGAAGAGTGGGAGCGCGACAGCGACCTCGCCTACGTCATCCAGAGCGGCGCCCTCAAGAGCCTGAGTCTGCGCTGGCGCAACGTCACCTTTCGCTCGGGTAACGGCCTGAGCACCGACCTCGACGAGAACCGCCTGATCCTCGGCTACACCCTCGCCCTCTGGTAGGCCAACCACGAACCCCGGCCGGTACCCCAGGTGCCGGCCCTTGTCACGGAGAATTCCCATGAGCAACGCCCCCACCCTGCAAAGCTTCATCGGTGGCCGCTGGATCGGCCAACACGGCGCCCAGCTACTGCGTAGCGCGGTCAACGGCCAGCCCCTGTTCCGCACCCACGAAGAGGCGCTGGACTTCGCCGAAGCCCTGGACTTCGGTCGCTCGCGCGGCATCCCGGCGCTCATGGCCCTGGACTTCCAGCAGCGCGCCGCGCGCCTCAAGGCCTTGGCGCTGTACCTCAACGAGCGCAAGGAACAGCTCTACGCCATTTCCCACCACAGCGGCGCCACCCGTGCCGACAGCTGGATCGACATCGAGGGCGGCACCGGCACCCTGTTCGCCTACGCCGGCGTCGGCGCCCGTGAGCTGCCCTCCGGCAACATCGTCCACGAAGGCCCAGCCATGGCCCTGGGCAAGCAGAACCTGTTCGCCGGCAGCCACATCCTGGTGCCGCGCGGCGGCCTGGCCGTGCACATCAACGCCTTCAACTTCCCCATCTGGGGGATGCTGGAAAAATTCGCTCCCACCTTCCTCGCCGGCATGCCCTGCATCATCAAACCGGCCAGCGCCACCAGCTACCTGACCGAGGCCACGGTGCGCCTGATGCATGAGTCCGGCCTGCTGCCCGAAGGCAGTCTGCAACTGATCATCGGCGGCACCGGCGACCTGCTCGACCGCCTGCAGGGCCAGGACGTGGTGACCTTCACCGGCTCCGCCGACACCGCCGCCAAGCTGCGCGTCAATGCCAACCTGGTGCGCAACTCGATCCCCTTCAATGCCGAGGCCGACTCGCTGAACTGCGCCATCCTCGCCCCGGAGGTCACCCCGGACGATGCGGAGTTCGATCTCTTCGTCAAGGAAGTGGCCCGCGAGATGACGGTGAAGGCCGGGCAGAAGTGCACCGCCATTCGCCGCGCCATCGTCCCGGCGAAACACATCGACGCCGTGGCCGAACGCCTGCGTGAGCGCCTGGCCAAGGTGGTAGTGGGTGACCCCTCGGTGGAAGGCGTAAAGATGGGCGCCCTGGCTTCCCACGCGCAGCAGGCCGACGTTGGCGAACGAGTGAATGCCCTGCTGGCCGGTAGCGAGCTGCTGTTCGGTGCCCAGGACGGCTTCGCCCCCCGTGGCGAGGGCGTCAACGAAGGTGCCTTCTTCGCCCCCACCCTGCTGCGCGCCCGCGACCCGCACGCCGAAGGCGGCGCCCACGACATCGAGGCCTTCGGCCCAGTGAGCACGCTGATGGCCTACGACGACCTGGACGAAGCCATCGCCCTGGCCGCCCGCGGCAAGGGCAGCCTGGTGGCCAGCCTGGTCACCAGGGATCCCGCCGTCGCCGCCCGCGCAGTGCCAGTGATGGCTGCTCTGCACGGCCGCGTGCACATCCTTGATCGCCAGGCCGCTGCCGAATCCACCGGCCACGGCTCACCGCTGCCAGTACTCAAGCATGGCGGCCCGGGGCGCGCCGGTGGCGGCGAGGAGCTGGGCGGCCTGCGTGCGGTTAAGCATTACCTGCAACGCACCGCCATCCAGGGCTCGCCGACCATGCTGGCGGCGGTGACCCGCGAGCACGTGCGCGGCGCTCAGGTGATCGAGAGCGAGGTGCATCCGTTCCGCCGCTACTTCGATGAACTGCAGATCGGTGAATCCCTGCTGACTCATCGCCGCACCGTCACCGAAGCAGACATCGTCAACTTCGGCTGCCTGTCGGGCGATCATTTCTACATGCACTTCGACGAGCTGGCGGCTACCGAGTCGCAGTTCGGCAAGCGCATCGCCCACGGCTACTTCGTGCTCTCCGCCGCCGCCGGCCTGTTCGTCTCCCCGGCACCGGGCCCGGTGCTGGCCAACTACGGCCTGGACAGCCTGCGCTTCATCAACCCGGTAGGCATCGGCGACACCATCCAGGCGCGCCTGACCTGCAAGCGCAAGATCGACCAGGGCAAGAAGAGCCCCAAAGGCGAACCGCAAGGCGTGGTGGCCTGGGACGTGGAAGTCAGCAACCAGCTCGGCGAGCTGGTGGCCAGCTACGACATCCTGACCCTGGTGTTGAAACGCCCACAGGCGCAGTAACGCAGGTTACAAATGCTGAACAACCGGCCCTCGGGCCGGTTTCTGCATCGCGCGCACTCTCAATCGAGCAGGCTCGCCCTACTCTCACCCACTCCCTGCTAGGCTAATCTGGCACAGAGGATCAAGTCCTTGGCAAAGACGCACAAGGCAGGTTCTTCATGGCGTCTTAGTATCCGCTCAAAGCCACACGCCTGCACCCATACTAAGAACAAGGAAACCGCCATGCACAGGTCCCGTCTACTACGACTCTCCTCTCTCGCCCTCCTGATCGGCACCGCGACTCAAGCCAGCGCCTACGAGCTGTATGCGGACGATGACACTCATCTGAACGCCAACCTCGAGGCCGCCTTCGGCCTGTTCCACAGTCGGGAAAACTACGCCACCAGCGGCAGCAAGAAAGAGGGGACCTC
Organism: Pseudomonas sp. NCHU5216; assembly: GCF_052156495.1. Lineage (NCBI taxonomy): Bacteria > Pseudomonadati > Pseudomonadota > Gammaproteobacteria > Pseudomonadales > Pseudomonadaceae > Pseudomonas > Pseudomonas sp. NCHU5216. Next base: position 203,045 of record NZ_JBQLIX010000004.1, read on the forward strand.
GTCCTGGCGCGAAGGCTACGTGAAGTACGGCATCAGCTTCGACCAGGGCCTGGCCGGTTCGGGAACCGGCTACGGCGCCTTCAACCTGCTGAGTTCGGGCACCTGGGGCGACGGGGATGCCGCCGGTTTCACCGACGGCTCCGAGCGCACCACCAAGATCGAGGACGCCTACCTGGGCTGGCGCTCGGGCAACCTCTTCGAGGCCCTCGGCGAAGACGGTGTGGATCTGTCTTTCGGCCGTCAGAACATCCGTGTCGGTGATGGCTTCCTGATCAATGGCGACGCCCTGAACCTGGGCAATGGCCTGGCCGATGGCGAGTTCGATCGCGGCGGCGCCTACTGGCTGGCAGCGCGCAAGGCCTTCGACCAGACCGCCGTGTTGCGTCTGGGCGGCAACCAGGGCCTGCGTGGCGACCTGATGTGGCTCAAGTCGGACAACCGCGCCCAGGCCAAGCCGGAGATGCTGGTGGGTACTCTGGAGCATGTTTCCGACGCCGGCACCCTGGGCCTGACCGTCATCGATATCCGCGATATCGACAAGCAGTACGCCTCACCCGCGCAACTCGGGCGTGACGGCATGAAGACCTACAGCGTGCGCGGCCAGGGTAATGCGGGGGTAGAGAACCTGTTCCTTTCCGGCGAGTATGCCTGGCAGGACAGGAAGAGCGGCGGCAAGGAAGACGCCTGGTACCTGGAAGCCGGCTGGACCTTTTCCGACGTGACCTGGAGCCCCAGCGTCAACTATCGCTACAGCCGCTTCTCGGAAGGCTACGACCCGTTGTTCTTCGGCTTCAGCCGGGGCTATGGCACCTGGTTCCAGGGCGAGGTCGCGGCCAACTACGCCGGGCCGTTCAACAGCAATACCCAGGTTCATCACGTGGCCCTCAAGGTGTCGCCGCTGGAGAACCTCAGCGTCGGTGCCCTCTGGTTCGACTTCAATACCCTGGATCGCAACCTGGGTAATTTCGACGGGCGTGAGCTGGATGTCTATGCTGAGTGGGCGGTCAGCGAAAACCTGATCGTGATGCCTGTCGTTGGGCTGTACCAACCTGACCGCCAGGCAAACCAGGGCGGTACCCAGCTAGGTAACGACGATCGCAACCTCTATAGCCAACTGGTGTTCGTTACTCAGTTCTGATTGTCTGCGGGGCGCTGGTGTCCCGATCTCTTGCGGAGCGCCACACGATGCCTGGAGCCAATTTGAGCATCCAAAGCAAGATCACTCTGCTGGTCAGCTTTTGCCTGATTCTGATAGTGGCCATGCTGGTGGGATTGTCCCTCTACGAGACCCGTGCCAGCACCGAACGGGTCAAGGACTCCAGCTCCCAGATGCTCGCCGAGGCCGCACGCCTGAACCTGCAGGCGCAAGGCCAGGTACAGGCGCTGCGCATCCAGCGCAGCTTCACCCGCGCGCACGAATACGGCCTGGGGCTGGCCCGCCACCTGATGTACCTGCGCGAGCTGGCCGCCCAGGGCGAGATGCCCCCGGAGCAACTGCGCAGCAGGCTGACCAGCGAGCTGCGCAAGGCCCTGGAGCAACGCCCGGAACTGCTCGGCCTGTTCCTGATCTTCCAGCCCGATGCCCTCGATGGCCAGGACGGCCAGTTCCGCGGGCAGAACGACCTGGGCAGCAACGATGCCGGTCGCTTCGCCCTCTACTGGTTGCAAGCCAAGCCCGGTGAGCTGCAGGCCGTGCTTGGCGACGAGTCACTGCTGGCCGATACCTCGCCCGGCCCGAGCGGTGCCCCCTTCAATGCGTTCTTCACCTGCCCCCGGGACAGCGGCCAGTTATGCTTGCTGGAACCTTATTTCGACGACTCGTCGGGCACCCGCCGACTGGTCACCAGCGTGGCCTTCCCACTGATGGAGAACGGCAAGGTCGTGGCGGTGATCGGCCTCGACATCAGCCTCGACAGCCTGCAACAGGACGCCCTGTCCGCCAGCAACGAATTGTACGAAGGCCAAGGCTCGGTCAGCATCATCAGCCCGGCGGGCCTGCTGGCGGCCCATAGTCAGGATGCCGTGCAGTTGGGAAAGACCTTGCAGGAGGTGCTGCCCAATCAGGCTGACGAGATTCTCTCCCACCTGAGCGATACGAAGCCTCATGCCATCTCCCTGGAGAAACGCCTAGGCGTGCTGCAACCCCTGATCCCGCTTGCCGGCAGCAAGCCCTGGGGCATTCTGCTGAGCGTGCCCGAGCAGGTTTTGCTGGCCCCTGCCGAGGCCATGAAAGCACGCATGGAACAAGAGCTGGTTCAACGCTCCGTGCTGGAGTTCGGCCTCGGCCTGGCTGCAGCTTTTCTCGGCGTGGCGATGATCTGGCTGACCGCGCGCGGCATCACCCGGCCACTGCTGCGCCTGGCCGGGATGCTGGAAGACGTCGCCGATGGCGAGGGCGACCTGACCCGCCGGTTGAACTATGCCCGACGCGATGAGCTAGGCCGACTGGCCCTGGCCTTCAACCGCTTCCTGGACAAGCTACAGCCCGTGATCGCCAAGGTTCAAGGCACGGTAAGCGACGCCCGCCATACAGCAGACCAATCCGCGCAGATCGCCCACCAGATCAGCGAGGGCATGCAGCATCAGTTCCGCGAGATAGACCAGGTGGCCACCGCCCTGCACGAGATGTCCGCGACAGCCAACACCTCGGCGCAGAGTGCGGCGCAGGCAGCCGATGCAGCACGCAATGCCGATACCGCTAGTCGTGAAGGCCTGAATGTGATCACCGAGACCACGGAAGCGATTCAGGCCCAGGCACGGGAAATGAACGCGGGGATGGTGCAGCTACAGAGCCTGGCGCAAAGCAGCGAGCAGATCGGCTCCGTGCTGGAAGTGATCCTCTCCATCGCCGGGCAGACCAACCTGCTGGCCCTCAACGCCGCCATCGAGGCGGCCCGTGCCGGTGAGGCCGGGCGCGGCTTCGCCGTGGTCGCCGATGAGGTGCGCAACCTGGCCAAGCGCACCCAGGACTCGGTAGAAGAAATCCGCCAGGTCATCGAAAACCTGCAGAACGGTACCCATGAAGTCAGTCAGACCATGCAAGCCAGCCATGGCCAGGCGCAGCGCAACGTCAGCCAGGTGCAACAGGCCGTGGCCGCACTGGAACGCATCGACAAGGCCGTCAGCCTCATCACCGAGATGAACCTGCAGATCGCCAGCGCCGCTGAAGAGCAAAGCAGCGTCGCCGAGGAAATCAACCGCAATGTCGAGGCGATTCGCAATGTGACCGAATCCCTTGCCGGCCAGGCCGATCAATCCGCCCATGTCAGCCACCAGCTCAACGAGCTCGCCAACCACCAGCAAGAGCTCATGCAACAGTTCCGTACCTGACTACGGCTCAAGGCCGCACTGGCGGCCTCAGCAACGACCACTGCTGTGGCACTGGCAGTGGCGTTCCTGCTGACCAACACCTGGCCACGCGAAAGGTAAACCGCTCGGAGGCCCGCCGAGGTCGCCGATCAGCGCGCCGCAATCGACTGGCGCCCTGCGAATGCTCGATCCTGTGCTGGCACAGCCAGCCTGGATACTGGCACGAACGGGAAACCGAATGGCACGGACACTAAAGTCCGGCCAGGAAACCAAGCAGCATACTAGGGCTAGCGGCTCATTCCGCACTCGTTGATCCATTTCAAAAAATCAGGGAGCCCCCCTATGCGAATAAACAGGATCCTCGCCCATGCCTCGCTTGCACTGAGCATCACGCTCATCGGCCTGGGAAATGCCCACGCCGAGCTACCGGCCGACCCAGGCATAGGACAAACCACCCTTCCTTTCCCCCCCGAGCCACATCGCGCCTACATCGTCGATGTGGAGTTCGATAACTTCGTGACGGGTCGTGTGGTTGTCGTCGACCCGGACAAGAAGAAAATGCTCGGCATGGTCAGCACCGGCTTCGCCGCACCCTCCACCTTGAGCCGGGACGGCAAGTATCTGTACACCGCCGATCTGTTCTATTCACGCGGCACCCGCGGCACCCGCACCGACGTGCTCACCGCCTGGAACACCAGCACCCTGTCTCCGGACTGGGAAGTGGTGATCCCCAGCAAACGTATCGAGGCCCTGACCCAACGCTATTCCCTGGGCACCAGCAGCGACGACCGCTTCGTCTACGTCTTCAACTTCACCCCCTCCACCTCGGTGACCGTGGTAGATACCCAGGCCAAGACCGTCGCTGGCGAGATCGCCATGCCCGGCTGCATGCTCAACTACCCGGTGGGCAAGCGCCGCTTCGCCGCACTTTGCGGCGACGGCAACCTGCAGGTGGTGACACTGAACGACGAAGGCAAGGAGGTCGCCCGCAGCAATACCGCGTTCTTCGACCCCAACACCGAGAAGCTGGTGGAACGCGCCTACGCCGTAGGCGACACCTACTACTTCGTCAGCACCACCGGCACCGTGCGCGCCGTGGACTTCTCCGGCAAGCAGCCGAATATTCTCCCCGCCTGGGAACTGGTGACCGACGCTGCCGACAAGAAGGCTGGCTGGGCGCCGGGCGGCTGGCAACTGATCACGGTGGCACCGAAGCTCAACCGCCTCTACGTACTGATGCACGACGCCCATGAGCCGATGAAGTGGGAAGACCCGAGCCCGATCATCTGGGCCTTCGACCTCAAGACGCACAAGCGTGTCGGCACCCTGGAAGCCCCTGCCCCGGTCTGGAGCCTGAACGCCACCAACGACGACAATCCGCTGCTGCTCGGCGTCAACGTCACTGGCGGCCTGGAAGTCTTCGATCTGAAAAGTGGCAAGCATACCGGCACCATGGAAGGCATCCAAAAGACCGCGACTCAGATCCTCAGCCACTGGTGAGGTGCACCCATGCAACCTGATCCGATCTTCATCATCACCGCCGCACTCACTGTGACGGTGATCCTGGCCAGCGCCGCGACCCACAAGTTGCGTGCGCCAGCCCGCTTCGCCAATCAACTGGAGGATTACCAGTTGCTGCCCTCGGCCCTGGTACGTCCGGTTGCCCGCACGCTGCCCTGGATCGAGGCTGCCCTGGCTTTCGCTCTGCTGGTACCGGCCGCTCGCCACCTGGCGGCACTCGGCGCCGCCGCACTGCTGGCCGGTTACGCGCTGGCCATCGCCATCAACCTGTGGCGCGGCCGCCGCGACATCGACTGCGGCTGCTCGGGCCCGGAGCAAGCTCAGCCGATCCGCCCGCAGCTACTGGCACGCAATGCCGTTCTGGTAGGTCTGGCGCTGGTTGCGAGCCTGCCGCCACTGAGCCGCAGCCTGGGCCTGTTCGACGCTTTCGTCGTCATCGCCGCCAGTGCCGTGACCCTGCTCATCTACGCCACCGCCGAAGGCCTGCTGGCCAACGGTCCCCGTCTGCTCAAACTCATCGGAAGGTGAATCATGGAAGCTCTGATCGTTTCTAACATTCTGCTGTGGTGCCTGCTGATCGCCCTGGCCTTCGCCATCATGGGCCTGGTTCGTCAGATCGGCGTGCTGCATGGTCGCCTGGCGCCCGCCGGCGCACTGATGGTCGACAAAGGCGTGGCCGTCAACGAGCCCGCCCCGCAAGTGACCGCCGCCGACCGTCACGGTCGCCCGGTGAACTTCGGCTACGCCGGCGAGAAGGCGCAACTGCTGTTCTTCCTCTCGCCAACCTGCCCGATCTGCAAATCGCTGCTGCCGGCCATCAAGTCCATCGCCAAGGAGCAGGCCCATCGCCTCGACGTGGTCTACGTCAGCGACGGTGACATGGACGCGCAGCAGGCGCTGATCACCGAGCACAAGCTGGAAGACGCCACCTATGTGGTCGGCCCGGAAGTGGGCATGACCTACCAGATCGGCAAGCTGCCCTACGCCGCGCTGATCGACAACGGCGGCGTGCTGCGTGCCAAGGGCCTGGTCAACTCCCGTGAGCACCTCGACAGCCTGTTCGAGACCGAACACCTGGGCAGCGCCACCCTCCAGCAGTACCTGCATAACAGCCAGCCCGCCCAAGGCGTGCACAACCACTGAGCCAGGGAGCCCTGACATGAAATTGCTAGACCGCCTGTTCGAACGCTCCACTCGCCACGTGGCCGACACCACCTCGCGGCGCAACTTCCTCGGTCGCCTCGGCTCAATGATGGTGGCCGGTGCCGCCCTGCCGGTGCTGCTGCCCATCGACCGCACCAGCAAGGCCTTGGCCGCCGAAAACCCGCAGGCCGGGGATCCAGGCGACCCCAATAGCTGCGACTACTGGCGCTACTGCTCCATAGACGGCTTCCTCTGCTCCTGCTGCGGCGGCTCCGTCACCTCCTGCCCACCGGGCACCGAAGCCTCTCAGGTGACCTGGATCGGCACCTGCCGCAACCCGGCAGACGGCAAGGACTACATCATTTCCTACAACGACTGCTGCGGTAAGCACAGCTGCGCCCAGTGCGCCTGTACCCGCAACGACAGTGAGGAGCCGCTGTACCGGCCGTTCAACAACAACGACGTCAACTGGTGCCTCGCGGCCAAGTCGCATATTTACCACTGCACGGTCTCGATCATCCGTGGCGTGGCAATCTGAGCCAGGAGCACTGCCATGCGTTTGCCACTGATCATTGCGCTGGCCTCTGCCATGGCCCTTCCACAGGCCATGGCACGTGCCATCCCGGATCCGAATCAGAAGCACGCGCCAGGTAACGAAGCACCGCAGAAGCCGATTTCACAAGCGGGCTACAGCACGCCGGTGAACTATCAACTGCAGTGCGCCGGCTGCCACCTCGGTGACGGCACGGGCTCGAAGGCCAACGACACGCCGAAGATGAAGGGCTTCGTCGGCAATTTCCTCAAGGTCGAGGGCGGGCGTGAGTTTCTCGTGCGCGTGCCGGGCATGTCGCAATCAGCGTTGAACAATGCGCAACTGGCCGACCTGCTCAACTGGTTGCTGGACAAGAATGGCATGGCTGGCGCCAGCATGCCGGAGCACTACCAGCCCTACACCGCGGAAGAGGTGGCGAGAATCCGCAAGGCTTCTTTGCTCAATCTCCCCGATGTACGCGCCGGGTTGATTCGCCAGATGGTCAAGCAAGGCATCGAGATCAACGACGGCATGAGCGATCCGCAAGCACAGGCCACCAGCAAGTGAGGCCTGCATGAAAAAGCTCCAGATCATCTGGAGCTTTTCGTTGCGCCGAACATGCTTGCTCCGCCAGCCTCGCAAGGGCGAGAGCTGGCAGAGCCTCCTGAGCCAGTCGCGCAGCCGTGGCACGGCTGGCCTTGCTCAGCTCAGCGCATCACGGGTATGCACGCCATCGACCAGGCGCTGGATGCCCAGCGGGTTGGCGTTCTGCAGGGCTTCGGGCAGCACCTCGTCCGGGTAGTTCTGGTAGCACACCGGGCGCAGGAAGCGGTGGATCGCCAGTGTGCCGACGGAGGTGCCACGGGCATCGGAGGTGGCCGGGTAGGGGCCGCCGTGCACCATGGCATCGCAGACTTCCACGCCGGTCGGGTAGCCGTTGAGCAACACACGGCCAGCCTTCATCTCCAGCAGCGGCAGCAGGTCGCGGAAGGCGCTCAGATCGTCACGCTCGGCGATCAGAGTGGCGGTCAGTTGCCCGTGCATGCTCTGCAGGGCACGGGTCAGTTCGGCGCTGTCGGCGGCTTCGACGACGATGGTGGTGGGGCCGAAGACTTCTTCCTGCAGCAACGGGTCACCTTCGAGCAGCATGCTGACGTCGGCCTTGAACAGTTGCGGCTGCGCCTGGTTGCCGGCCTGCTCGTTGCCGGCCAGGTGAGTGACCTTGGCGTGGGCGTGCAGGTGTGCCAGGCCGCTGGCGTAGCTGCGCAGGGTGCCGGCGTTGAGCATGGTCTGTGCCGGCTGGCTGGCGATGGCGTCGCTGAGGGCCGCGACGAAATCGCTGAACGCGGCGCTGCGCATGCCGATGACCAGGCCCGGGTTGGTGCAGAACTGGCCACAGCCCAGCACCACGGAACCGGCCAATTCCTTGGCCACGGTAGCGCCGCGGGCCGCGAGCGCACCCGGCAGGACGATCACCGGGTTGACGCTGGACATCTCGGCGAACACCGGGATCGGCTGCGGACGGGCAGCGGCCATGTCGCACAGGGCGCGACCGCCTTTCAGCGAACCGGTGAAGCCGACCGCCTGGATGGCCGGGTGCTTGACCAGGATCTCGCCGACGCCGCCACCGAAGATCATGTTGAACACGCCCTTGGGCATGCCGGTTTTCTCGGCGGCGCGGATCACCGCATCGGCCACGCATTCGGCGGTGGCCATGTGGCCGCTGTGCGCCTTGAACACCACCGGGCAGCCGGCCGCCAGGGCGGACGCGGTGTCGCCACCGGCGGTGGAGAAGGCCAGGGGGAAGTTGCTGGCGCCGAACACGGCGACCGGGCCGACGCCGATCTGGTACTGGCGCAGATCCGGGCGCGGCAGCGGCTGACGATCCGGCAGGGCGCGGTCGATACGGGCACCGTAGAAGTCACCCCGGCGCAGCACCTTGGCGAACAGGCGCATCTGGCCACTTGTACGACCACGTTCACCCTGGATACGGGCAGCCGGCAGCGCGGTTTCACGGCAGACCAGGGCGACGAAGTCATCGCCCAGGGCGTCGATCTCGTCGGCGATGGCCTCGAGGAACTCGGCACGGCGCACGGCCGACAGGCTGCGGTAGCTGGGGTAAGCGGCGGCGGCAGCCTGGGCGGCAGCGTCGACTTCTTCCGCCGTGGCCTGGATGAAGCTGTAGGGCAGCGCTTCACCGCTGCTGGCGTCGAGGCTCTCGAGCCGGGTGGTGCCGGCAGCGCGGCGCTCACCGCCGATATAGTTGTGGCCAGTCAGACTCAGCATGGTGTTCTCCTGTCAGAGGGGCGACGAGGTCACCCGGGGACACTGAATGAGGCCCGGCTGCAGCGCCGGGATGAACAACCGTCTATGCAGTTGTCAGACGTATGATAAGTGACAACAACAGATTTGTCCCCCGGCAGAGCCAACAATCGACGGACGCGCCTGGCTGCTGCTCAGGCGCTACCCTCGAGCGCAGCGGGTGTGAGCCGATAGTGCTGGGGCGACACGCCGAACCAGCGCATGCAGGCCTTGTGGAAGCTGCTCTGGTCACGAAAACCCAGTTGCGCGGAGATGTACTTGAGGCTGCGTGTGCTGTTGCGCAACAGGCTGGACGCATGCCGCCGCCGCGTGTCGTCGAGCAAACGGGTGAAGTTCACCGCGTCGCGCATCAGGCCATGCTGCAGGCTACGCCTGCTCATGCCGAGCTGATCCGCCACCTCGCCCAGGCCAGGGCTGATACCCAGGCTGAGCTGGGTGCTGAGCACCCGGCGGACTCTGGCTTCGAGCGAGCCGTCGACCTGCTCGTCCAGCCAGGTTCTGGCGTATTCGACATGCAACGGATGCAGCGCTGGCGCGGCCGTCGGCAAGGCAATCGCACCATCGGCCAGACTGAAGGTCATGCAGTTCCTGGCAGCGCCGAAGCGTAGTTCGGCGCCAAACAGCCGCCGTAGTGCTCGGGTGTCCTCGGGTTGCGCATAGGTCAGCTCCAGCATCAGTGGCATCGGCCGCTGGAAGGGCGCCAGCCAATGCACCGCCGCCAGTGCCAGGGCCGCCCCGGCATCGATGAAGGCCCGTGGGGCCTGACGCCGCACGGCCCCTATCTCCAGCCCCACCAGCCTGAGCTGGGCCTGATCCTGCTCCAGAAACAGGTGCGAGCCATCACTGGTCAGCGGGTGGTAATCCACCATGTGCTGCAGTGCGTCCTTCAGGGTCGCGCTGGACATCATGGCGTAGCTCTTCACCCCCAGCAGGCTGGGATGGAAATGTGCGTAGGCACGCAAGCCCAGATCCAGGTCACCGCTCTCGGCCACCTGCGCCTCGAGAAAACGGTAGACCTGCAGCACGGGAATCTGGGCAGCGCTGGCAAGCATCTGCTCCAGCCCCGGAATAGCTGAGTCACGGCCAGCAAAGGCCTTGAACAGCACCTGGAAGCAGGACGTGGTAAGCGAATGCATCGAAACTCCTGTATCTCGTTCGAGCCACGGGCCACCGGGGTGGTGACTCCGTGGACATGCGATTGGTATCTGAGAACACTTCTCCTGCCCAGCCCAGGAATGGGACGATAGTACCTAGCTGTTCACAGCCTTGGCCGAGAACAGCGGATGCCTGTCCGCCCACCGCAGCGAGGCTGCCTGCGCGGCGGAGCGCCCTGCCCAGGCGGGCGCAATCGCGACAGCGTCACCACTCTCCAGGCTTTGTTTAAACCCGCATCGGCAAGGGCGTTTGGCTCTCGCCGTCACGCGCGTTGCTGTGCTCGACAACGGCCTCGCCAAAGGAATGAAAGATGTACGGCCCAGCGATATGCAGGTTCTGCCACGGGGCGCGGGCATGATCCGCAACCCCTCTCTCATGCCGCCCATCGCCCCCGAGGCACTGGACGACCTGCAACGCGCCCACCTGTTCTACGACGAACTGCAGCGTGGGCACTTCTGCCTGGCCTTCCAGGCGGTGGTCGCGGCGCATGACCCCGAGCAGATCCTCTATCGAGAAAGCCTGTTGCGCCATGAAGGTGGCGGGCTGGGCTTCAACCCCTTTCCGCTGCTCGAACGCCTGCACGTCATCCGCCCACTGGATCACCGCGTGCTGAACACCCTGATCGGCCTGCTACAGGCGCATCCCACACTCACCCTGGGCTGCAACATCTCGGCCCTGAGCACGGTCTGGGATCAGGACTGGGACAGCACGCTGGAAGCGCTGGAGGCCGACCATTCCGTGGCTCGGCGGCTGGTCGTGGAAATCACCGAAAGCACCGTACCGCCCTGCCACAGCAGCGCCGTGGAACTGGTGACGCACCTGCGCAACAGCGGCTGCCAAGTGGCGGTAGACGACTTCGGTTCGGGCTTCGGCACATTGGCCTTCATCCAGCAGAGCCAGCCGGACATCATCAAGATCGACCAGAGCTATATCCAGCGTGCCCGCACCACTACACAAGGCGAGCGAACCCTCAAGTACCTGCTGGAGCTGTGCAAGACGCTGGCGCCCTGCGTGATCGTCGAGGGCATCGAGACGCAAGAAGATCTGCAGCGCGCCAGGAGCCTCGACAGCGATTGGCTGCAGGGTTACCTGTTCGGCCGCCCGGACTTCGCACTCGCCGACCTGCCCGGCATTCAGCGGATACCTCGCTAGCGCTCACCCTGCCGATCCACTGAGCCGAGCCAAGCTCTCCGTTCTGTCATGAGGTTCGTATGTTGTTGAGAAAACTCCGTATCGGTACGCGAGCGGCGGCAAGCTTCGCCCTGCTGGCCTTGCTGGTATTACTGCTGGGTGGCATCACCCTGGCGCAGATGAAGCGCATGGACGCCGCGTCCGATGACGTCGCAACGAACTGGTTGCCGGCCATACTGGCCCTCGAAGACATAAGCATGAACATGTCCAGGGTGCGCGCCTTGACTCTGCGCGCTCATATCATCCGCGACGCACAGCAATGGGCCGCCGATCAGGCGACGATAGAACAGTGCACGCATCTCCTTGAGCAAGCCGAGCAGGCCTATGTCGCGCTGATCAATTCGGACGAAGAGCAGCATGTCTATGAGCGTTTTCGGGATGAGCGCGAACGCTACATGAACACGCAGGCGCAGGTCATGAATGCGATGAGCGCGGGCGATGAAGCTCAGGTTCAACAACTGGTCGCAGGCGACTTGAGCACGCATGCCAATGCCGTCGTCGTCGCCTTGCAGGCCTTGGTACGGCAGAACGAGAAAGGCGCCAAGCTGGCTGCTAGCGAAAGCAAGTCAGCCTACAGCAACGCCATCGAGGTCGTGCTCATCGCCCTTGTAGCCGCCATCGCCAGCACCATTGTCCTCGCGCTGCTGCTCACACGGAGTATCACCCAACCACTCGTTCAGGCCGTCAGCATCGCCCAAGACATCGCCGCTGGCGACCTCAACCACGACATCTCCGACACCGGGACGGATGAACCGGCGCAGTTGCTCCAGGCACTCGACACCATGCGCCATAACCTGCGCGAGACCCTGCAACAGGTCGCCGACTCCTCCAGCCTGCTGGCTTCCTCGTCCGAGGAGCTGCACGCGGTCACCGAAGACGGCAGGCGGGGCCTGTATCAACAGAATGCCGAAATCGAGCAGGCCGTCGCTGCCGTGACCGAGATGACCGCAGCGGTGGAGGAAGTGGCGCGCAATGCCGTGAGCACCTCGCAAGCCACGCACGATACCGATCAGAGTGCGCGTCATGGTCATGCCCAGGTCGGCCGAACCATCGACTCGATCCGCCTGCTGACGGCGGACATCGGCAGCGCGGGGGAAGAGGTCAGCCTGCTCGCCGGCAATGTGCGCAACGTCGGCCAGGTGGTCAACGTGATCCGCGCCATCGCCGACCAGACCAACCTACTGGCGCTCAACGCCGCTATCGAGGCAGCGCGTGCCGGCGAGCAAGGACGCGGCTTTGCCGTGGTAGCCGATGAAGTCCGCGCGCTGGCTCAGCGTACCCAGCAGTCCACGGGCGAGATCGAGCAGATGATCGGCGCCATCCAAAAGGAAACCGAGCAGGCCGTGGCGACCATGAACGCCAGCATGGAGCGCGCCGACTCGACCCTGGAACTGGCGCAGTCCGCTGGTGCTGCACTGGATGAGATCACCGAGGCCATCGGAACCATCAACGAGCGCAATCTGGTCATTGCCAGCGCCTCGGAACAGCAGGCGCAGGTGGCCCGCGAAGTTGACCGCAACCTGGTCAATATCCGTGATCTGTCGCTGCAGAGTTCGGCTGGTGCCGACCAGACCACTGCGGCGAGCCAGGAGCTGTCGCGCCTGGCCGTGGCGCTCAGTACGCTGCTGACGCGCTTCCGTCTTTGAGTGCATTCACACCGGCGCGCTGACCTGCATCGAGGGGCGCTGGGCGAAGGCCTGCTGGAAGGCCGCCAGACCGGGATGCGCGGCGCGCCAGTCGAGGCCGGCGAGGCGAAAGTCCAGGTAGCCCAGAGCGCAGGCGACGCCGATCTGCCCCAGGTCGAGCGGCCCCTGCAGTTGCTCGACCCGGCGCTCCAGCTCCGCCAGCGCCCGTTGGATCTTTCCCAGTTGACCATCCAGCCAGGCTGGCCATTGCAGTTCGGCGGGTCGCACACCGCGCTCATAGCGCGCCAGCAGGGCAGCATCCATCAGGCCGTCGGCCAGCGCCGCCAGGCATAGCACCGACCAGCGCGCGGCGCCGTCGGGCAGCAACTTCGCCCCTGGGTGCAGGGTATCGAGGTACTCGCAGATCACCCGGCTGTCGTACAGCGCCTGGCCCTCGTCGGTCAGCAGCACCGGGATCTTGCCCAGCGGGTTGAGGACGTTGACCCGCTCGTTCAGCGTGGTCGGCAGCACAGCGGTATCGAGCAGTTCGATACGCCCCAGCAGCCCGGTTTCGGCAGCCAGCACACGAACCTTGCGGGCGAAGGGTGAAGCGGCGGCGTAGATCAGTTGCATGGGCGTGTTCCTGTGTCGTGTTGTGAGGAGGCTGGTGCAAGCCTTAGGCTGTGCGTCATTTCAACCAGGGCGAATATCCCATGGTCATCGAGAAAAAGATCAACACGGCGTCCGTGAACCTGAAGTCGCTGGACCCGCTCGACACCAGTCTCGAGCTGCTGCATTTCGGCTTCCGTGGCCTGACGGTGGCGGCCGACCGCTTTCTCGAAGGGCGCGGGTTGTCCCGTGTGCATCATCGCATCCTGTATGTGATCGCCCGTACCGAAGCAATCAGCGTCGGCGAACTGGCCAGCACCCTGGGTGTGAGCAACCAGGCGCTGCACCGCCCGCTGTCGCATCTGTTCGATCAGCAACTGGTGCAATACAGCCGCGAGCCGGGCCGGCATCGCTTCAAGCTGCTGGCACTCAGCGAGGCCGGCACGGCGCTGGAGGCCGAGGCCACCGAGCTGGAACGGCGCACCCTGCGCGAAGCGCTGGCCAGTACCGACGCCGACGGCCAGGAGGCCTGGCGCCGGGTGATGCGAGCACTGGCCGAGCAGCTCAACTGAGGCCATCAGGTGCTGCGCTCGCGCACCACGATGCACTTGGTCAGCGGTTGAATCAGCGCTTGCGGCGCCTCCTCCCAGCCCACCACCTGCGGCTCGACCAGCAACGGATCGCAGCGACCGCTGTGCACCAGATCGAGCACCTTGGGGATATGCTGCCGCACGCTGCAGGCACCGACCGAGAAGGTGACGTCGCGCAGGTACATGTCGAACAGCGGGATCTTCGGGTCGTCAAAGATGATGCCGATGCACGAGCAATGCCCGCCGGGCGCCAGCGCCAGCAGGCCACGGCGCAGCGCCTGGTGATCGCGGGTGGCAGAGATCACCAGGTCGTAGCTGCGGTCGAGGTCGCGCGCCATCAGATCGACCCCGGCGCCACTGCTGGCCGCCAGTCGCTGGCGCAGGGGATGATCATCGAGGTAATCCACGCTGGTCGCACCAGCAGCCCGGGCCATCTGCACGGCGAGTACGCCGAGGCTTTCCGTGCCACCGACCACCAGCACACGAGCATCCTGCCGCGTGGCCAGCGGGCGGCTGGCGGCCACCCAGGCGTCGGTGAGGTTGTCGCTGGCACTGGCAACGGCCACGGGGTCGAGCCCCGCTGGCAAAGGCACCAGCATGGCGTCGGCGAAAGGCACCATCACCCGCTCGGAGAACAGCCCGCCCCAGTGCCCGCCCGCCGGCACGCCGTAGCAGGCCATGGGCGGCACCGCCATACAGGCGCTGGAACGCCCGACCAGGCACTGGGCGCAGGTGCCGCAGGCGATCTTCCAGGGCACCGAGACCAGATCGCCACGGCGCAGGTTGCGCACCGCCGAACCCACTTCCAGCACCTCGGCCACGCATTCATGGCCCAGGGCAAAGGGCGGCTTGAACGGCGTAGTGCCGGCGATCAGGCGTCGATCCAGATCGCAGGACGCCGAAGCGATTGGCCGCACCAGCGCGCTGGCCGGCGTGGCGAGCTGCGGGTCGGGTGCCTCGACCCAGGCCAGTTGGCCAGCGCCCTGAACCATGAGCGCCTTCATGATCTGGCCGTGCCGATGACGAAGGTGGTGGTGGCCTTGGCGCACAGCTTGCCCTGCGCATCGACGATCTGCGCGTCGCAGATCGCCAGGCTGCGGGTGCGCTCGACCACCCAGCCGCGCACCAGATAGACCTCACCGGAGCGCAACGGGCGCACGTACTTGACGTTGAGATCCACCGTCGAATGCGGCACGTCCACCTCGAGGGTGGAGAACAGCGCCAGCGCCGCGGCGCCATCCAGGCAGGTGGCGGCGAAGCCGCCATGCACGGCACCAGCCGGGTTGAGATGACGCTGATCCGGGCGGCCCTCCAGGGTGATGCTACCCACCTCCACCTGCACCGCCTGGATGCCCATGGTCTCGCCGATGGAAGGCGCCGGCAGTTCGCCGCGGATCAAGGCTTGCAGGGCCTTCAGGCCGGAGGTCGTGGGCAGCGAGGCGGAGTCGTTCATGGCGGTATTCCTCAGGCGGGGACGGAGCATGGCGCAGGTGGCGATGCAGGGCTGCCTGTACGGTAGCCCCTGAGCGGCTATCACATCAACATTATTGAAATGACAAACGCGCGGGCATTTCAGACAGGCGCGCCATCTGCCGACAACCCCGAGGACGATTCACCGCTCGACAGCGTGGATGCGGCACAATGGCCCACCGCGCCTGAGGGAACTGCACGATGCTGATCGATGAAGAACTGACCCTGAAAAAGCTGGAGGTCTTCCTCGCCTTCATGCGCAGCGGCAATCTGGCGCGCGCCGCCAGTGAGCTGCAGACCAGCAACGTCAGCGTGCACCGCGCCATTCATTCGCTGGAGAGCGCCCTGCGCTGCCCGCTGTTCAAGCACGAGGGGCGCAACCTGATCCCGCTGGAAAGCGCCTACGTGCTGGAGGAGAAAGCGCAGAAGCTGATTCAGGATGCCCAGGAGATGGTGCGCCTGACCCGCCAGGCGGCGGGCTTCGGCGCCGAGCGCTTCAAGCTCGGCGCGCTCTATTCGCTGACGGTGAAGACCGTGCCGCAACTGATCATGGGCCTCAAACTGCGGCGCAGCGAGCTGAATATCGACCTGGTGCTCGGTTCCAACGTCGACCTGCTGTACAAGCTGAAGAACATGGAGCTGGACGCCATCCTCATCGCCCTCGACGACGGCGTCAGCGACCCGGACTGCGAGCAACTGGCACTGTTCTCCGACGACATCTTCCTCGCTGCACCGAACGACTCGCCCTTCGCCGATCACGCCGAGGTGGATCTGGCCGAGCTGCGCAACGACACCTTCATCACCCTGACCCAGGGCTACGCCACCTTCCGTGACGGCGAGCGGGTGTTCCAGCAGGCCGGCTTCGAGCCCAAGGTGGCGATGCAGGTGAAAGACATCTTCACCCTGCTCAGCATGGTCAGCTCAGGGGTGGGTTACGCCCTGCTGCCGGGACGGGTGGCGGCGGTGTACGAGAACCGGGTGAAGCTCATCCCGCTGCAGGCCAAGTACCACCTGCAGCAGCATATCGGCGTGGTATTCCTCAAGGCCCGCGAGCGCGACCCCAACCTGCTGGCGCTGCTGGCCGAGTGCCGGATGTACAGCCGACAATCCTAGGGAGTGCCGAGGCGCCGCTCATGGTGCGCGCAGCGCACCCTACAGCCTGGGTCGAGCGAAGCACCGTAGCCTGGGTCGAGCGAAGCGAAACCCGGGACGATGTTCCCGCCGTATAGAAAAAGCCCGCCACGAGGGCGGGCGAAAGGTCAGCCCAGAAGGCCGCGCATCAGAAAGTAGAGCAAGGATGGGCCAAGCAGGCAGCCCAGGGCGGTGTAGAAGGCCGCGGTCAGGCAGCCGTACGGCACCAGCTTGGGATCGGTGGCCGCCAGGCCGCCGGCCACGCCGCTGGAGGTGCCCATCAGGCCACCGAAGATCACCGCGCTGCGCGGGTTGTTCAGGCCGATGTAGGGCGCCACGAAGGGCGTCGCCACCATCACCAGAATCGCCTTGATCAACCCGGCGGCGATGGATAGCGCCATCACGTCGGAGCTGGCGCCGATGGCTGCACCGGTGACCGGGCCGACGATATAGGTCACCGCGCCGGTGCCGATGGTGGTGAGGCTGACCACGTCGGTGTAACCGAAAGCCATGGCCACCCCGACACCGGCCACGAAGGAGGCGAAAACCCCGACGAACAGCGCCAGCACCCCGGCGAAGCCGGCGCGCTTGAGCTCCTCGACACTCACACCGAAGCCGGTGGCGACGATGGCGAAGTCGCGCAGCATGGAGCCACCAAGCAGGCCGATGCCGGCGAACAAGGGGATATCCACCAGCCCCTTCTGCCCGCCGGTGTAGGCGCCGCCGATATAGGACAACAGCAGGCCGAGCAGGATGGCGATGGCCGAGCCGTGCAGGCGACCCTTGGTGAACTTGTCGGAAAACCAGTACGACACCCACATGGTGATGCCGATGATGGCGAAGCCGCTGAGCAGGCCGTAGCCGGTAATGACCTTCATCAGAGATTCGTACATGGCAGTCACCGTGGCGCTTTGGTCAGGGAGGAGGCGGCGTCGGTTTCAGGCTTCTTTTGCCCCACCCGGCTCAGTGCCGGCACCAGGGCGAAACCGATCACGACCGCAGCGATACCGGCGAGAATCGCCATGGGGCCGCCCTTGAGGGCGCCGTAGACGTTCTGCTGGGCGGCCATGGCGACCACGATGGGGATGTAGATGGCGCTCCAGAACTCCACGCCCTGTTCCGACTTGCCGGTGAACAGGCCGCGTTTGTTCAGGTAACTGCCGAGGAAGATCAGCAGCATCATGGCGATGCCGACACCGCCGACGTTGGCGGGTACGCCGATGAGTTTGCCCAGCAGCTCTCCGATGAAGATGCCTGCCAGGGTGCAGAACGCCAGAAAGGCGACACCGTAGATGATCATTGTTGTTGTCCTCGTTTGAAGTTGTTGTTCTTGTGCTTCGGTAAAGGCTACGGCTCAGCGGTCGCGGCTTACCTCCTGACGCAACATGGCGTCGAGTGTATCCAGGCGCGCGCCAGTGAAAGCGATGGCCTGGCCAGGCTCGAAAACGCGGCGGGCCAGCCCGGTCAGCACACCGCCGGGCGGCAGTTCCAGGTGCAGGCGCACGCCGCGTTCATAGGCGGTGACGAGGGTGGCCTGCCAGTCGACGACGCGGCTCATGTTCATGGCCAGGTCGTCGCGCAGGGTTTCGGTGTCACGGATCAGGCGCGCCGAGCTGCCGCTCAGGTAGCGCGCCTGCGGCGCGCGCAGCTCGACCTTGGCGAATGCGGCGGCCAGTTCACGGGCCGGTTCATCGAGCAGATCGCAGTGCGACGGCACGCTCATCGCCAGGCGCCTGGCGCAGCCGGCACCGAGGACGCGAGCACGCTCGGCGACCTTGGCCATGGCGGCATCGCTGCCAGCGATCACCAACTGGGTTTCGGCATTGATATTGGCCAGGTACACCGGCCCTTCGGCGTCGGCCAGCAGGCGTTCGATGCTGGCCTGATCGAGGCCGAGGATGGCGGTCATGCCGTAGCCGTTGGGGTAGGCGCGCTGCATCAGCTCGCCACGCAGGGCCACCAGGCGCACGGCATCGGCAAAATCCAGCGCATCGGCCACCACGGCGGCGGCATAGGCACCGATGGACAGGCCCGCCACATAATCGGGGCGATGGCCGCGCTCGCCCAGCAGCCGGGCAGCCGCCACGCCAGCAATCAATAGGCAGAGTTGCACGGCGCGAGTGCCTTGCAGCGCCTCGGACGAATCCAGCCGGCGCACGTCTTCACCCAGGGCGGTGCTGGCCTGTTCGATACAGGCCTGCACCACCGGCGCCTCGGGCAAGGCCTGCAGCATGCCGGGCTGCTGCGCGCCCTGGCCGGGGAAGGCCCAGAGCGCGCTCATGCCGCCACCTGCTGCGCTTGCCAGGGGTCGCTGACCAGCAGCGGGCCGTTCTGGGTTTTCAGCAAGACGCGCGGTGCCTCGCCGGCCCATTCGCGCAGCGCTACGGCGCCGTATGGGGTTTCCAGTTGCAGGTCGATACGCCCCGGCGTTTCGTCCAGCAGGCGGCACAGCCTAAGGGCCCACTCGCGGGACAGGTGATACGGCGCGCGTAATTGCAAATCGAGATCGCTATCCGCATGCGCGGCGGCGATGCCACTGGCCAGCTCGAAACCCAGGCTGCCGGTCACGCCCCAGGCCAGGCCCAGGGCATCGAGACGCGGCGCCAGTTGGCTCAGCGCGCGCAATGCCGGCCACTGCGGCTGGGCATGGCTGCGCCAGCGCCCTGCCCGCGCGACTGCCTGCGGGGTGACCAGGCGGCTGATATCACTCAGGCGCATCCACGCGGCATGGCGCTGCTCACGGGCAGCGCCCCGTATACCCACCGCCACCCAGCCGGGCTCAGCGGGAGCACGACGCACCACCACCGGCACATGCCCGCCCAGGGCGGCGCGAGCCCAGGCCGGCGCCTCCTGCGGCAGGTGCTCGGGGCGCAGGCCCCAGAGCAGGTCATGTGGACAGGGTGTCGTGTGCATCGATGCTTCCTCTGTAGGGTGCGCTATGCGCACCGATTCGGTTTCTGGTGCGCACGGCGCACCCTACGGTGCCGTGCGCGACCCATTCACCACTGCGCGCGCAGCGTCTCGCGCACCTGGGAGGACGCCGCACGATTGGCGGCGCCCAGGCGGCCTCGCAGGTCGCGCGGGCTGGCGGCGATATTGGCCAGGGCGCGGCTCAGGGCGTCCTGCACGCGGGCCAGATCGGCCGCTGTCGGTTGCGCCGCCTGCTCCACGTCGAGCACATCCGCGAGCAGGCCAAGCGAGGCGTAGTTGTCCAGGTCGTAGGCCATGGGCGGCACCGTGGCGGCCAGCGCCTCCAGCTCGTCGACGCTGCGCAGGGTGATACGCGCAGCGGCGGCCTTGCCCATGGCGTGCACCATCACCCCGGCGTCGCGCAGGGCGATCAGGCGATTGGCCTGGTAACCGTGGGCGAGAAAGGCGCCGGACATGGCCTTGCCCACCAGCAGACCGATCACCGCATGGCCGGCCAGGCGGGCACGGGCATAGGCGTCCACCGCACCGGCCAGCGCCTGATGGATGCCATAGGCTTCCTCGCGGCGGCCGTAGGCCTGGCTCGGCACGTCGACTATGGCGATCAGCGCGCGCTTGTACGCCTGGTCGCGGTCGGCCTCGATGGCCTCATCCACGGCCTGCGCCAGCCCCCAGCCTTCCAGCAGGCCGACCTCGCCATTGCGGGCGCGGGGAAAGGGATTGTCGGCATCGGCGATCACCGCCAGATAGCGCACCGCCTGGCCAGCCAGCTCGCCATCGGCCACGCGCAGCGAGGTCGGCAAACCTTGCAGCGGCAGGGCATCACCCGTCAGGGCCTGGAACCAGTGCAGGCCGCGTTGTTCTTGGACAGTGCTCATGTTCATGCTCCCTGGTAGGCGCTGCGCACGGCAGCGGCATCGGCCTGGATCGAGGTGTCGACGGCGCGCAGGCGCTCAAGGAACCAGGCGTGGCGACGGCTGCGCTCAAGCTCAGGTTTGCCCTTGGCGAACAGGCCGTGCAGTTCGCGGCGAATGGCCTCGACGTCATCGGCCACGTAGCCGTCGACCAGGCCGCTGGCATGGCGCTGCTCACCGCCGGTCAGGCTCCAGATAAAGGGGCGGTCGCGCGAGTCGTACTCCTCTATACCGGCTTCCTGCTCGATCACCTGCGGGCCGTTGAGCCCGAGGCGCGCCTCGCGGGTGACCAGCAGGTAACTGCACAGCCCGGCGGCGATGGACATGCCGCCGAAGCAGCCAACCGGGCCGGCGACCAGGCCGATCACTGGCTGGTACTGGCGCAGCTCGACGATGGCAGCCTGGATCTCGGCGATGGCCGCCAGCCCCAGGTTGGCTTCCTGCAGGCGCACGCCGCCGGTTTCCAGCAGCAGCACGGCGCGGGTTGGCGTGCCGTTACGGTTGTCTTCGGCGGCCAGCTCCAAGCTGCCTGCGATTTTCGCCCCGCCCACTTCGCCCAGACTGCCACCCTGGAAGGCACCTTCGATGGCGACCACCACCGCAGGCGCACCGTCGATCAGCCCCTTGGCCACCACCACGCCGTCGTCGGCCTGGGGCACGATGCCCTGCTTGGGCAGCCAGGGCGACATCAGCCGGGCAAAGGGGTCGAGCAACTCACGGAAGCTGCCGGCATCGAGCAGTGCCCGAGCCCGCTCGCGGGCACCCAGTTCAGTAAAGCTGCGCTGCGCCAGCAGGCGCTGGATGTTCTGCTCAGCCATGGTTGAGTTCCTCCAGGCCCTGTTCCAGGCGCAAGCGCACCACGCCGGGGGTGGCGCCGAAATCGTGGATGGCGATATTCAGCGCCGGCACGGGCTGCTCAGCGAACATGCGCTCGAACAACAGTTGCCAGCGCGGTGCGCTGCCGTTGACCGAGGTGACCACTTCGATGGCCAGGGTGCCGGCCTGGCCAGGCTCGAGCAGCACTTCCAGGTCGCCGGAACCGACGCAACCGACCAGCGCACGGCCCTTGGCCGGCTGCCCGGCGGGGAATTGAAAAGACAGGGTTTCCATTTCACAGACTCCCAAGCTGCGCCGGCAGGCCATGCTGCAGGCGGTCGAGGAACAGGGTGGCGGCGAGCAGATCAGCCGCGCCGCCAGGCGAGGCGCGTAGCTGCAGCATGTCGCGCTCCAGCTCGCGCAGCAGGCGGCGCCCGTCGAGGCTGACGCAGCCGCCCGCGGCGAGTACCGCGCGGGCACCGCCCTGCATGCGGATCAGCCCGGCCATGCCGGCGCGGTAGAGCACGCAGGTGTCGGCCAACTGGGTCATGATCGCCAGCAGCGCATCCAGGCGGGCGTTCTGCTCGCCTGCCCCGGCGGCGCGGCTGTGCGCCAGTTGCGGCAGCGCCTGCTGGATCACTGCGGGGAAACCCAACTGCGCTTCCTCACGCGCACCATGCAAGCCGTACAAGCGACAGACCTGGGCGCCATGGCTATCAGTCAGCGGGGCGGCGCGGTCATTGAGCAGGGCCAGGCGCGCCGCACGCAGGGCGACCTGAGCCGGCGCCAGGGCGCTGACATCCAGCGCCGCAGCGGCACTGAGCAGCCCCAGCGCCCAGATGGCGCCACGATGGGTGTTGACGCCGTCGGTGACGCGCAGCATTTCCACTTCGCCTTCGCGGCCAATGCGGCCCAAGTCTTCACGCAGCGCCTGGTCGATCTCGCCACGCTGCTGCGCCGCCTCGCCCATGGCCTTGAAGCTGGGCCACAGGGCCAGCGCCGAGGCATGCATCAGGCCCAGGTGCAGGTCGGTATGCGCGCCGCTGCCGCGACGGTCGACCAGACCCGGCTTGGGCGACAGGTCGGCCTCGTCGATCAGCGCATCGACGGCCAGGTCGGCCAGCCAATCGCTCAGCGAAAGCTGGGGCTGAATTGCAGTCAGTGCATTCATCACCAGCTCCTGAATTTGGCAGGCGGGTTGTACAAGCCGCCCGACCACTCGACCAGTTCGGCGATGCTCTTGGCCGCGAGCAGTTCGCGGGTCGCATCGGTGCGGCGAATGCCGAGGTCTTCGGGCAGGGCGATCAGCCCTTCGCGGCGCATGCGCTCGGTATCTTTCGGGTTATGCCGCAGACCGATGGCGGTAACGCCGGCCACCGCAGCGATCATCGCCTGGCGTTCCTCCAGGGTGCGCGCCTTGTACAGGTAGGCGATGCCTTCCTCGGTGAGCAGGTGGGTGACGTCGTCGCCGTAGATCATGATCGGCGCCAGCGGCATGCCGGCCTTCTTCGCCACGTCCACCGCATCGAGCTGCTCGACGAAAGTGGGCTTGCCGCCTTCCTGGAAGGTTTCGACCATCTGCACCACCAGC
The DNA here is from genome assembly GCF_052156495.1 of Pseudomonas sp. NCHU5216. Lineage (NCBI taxonomy): Bacteria > Pseudomonadati > Pseudomonadota > Gammaproteobacteria > Pseudomonadales > Pseudomonadaceae > Pseudomonas > Pseudomonas sp. NCHU5216. Next base: position 225,892 of record NZ_JBQLIX010000004.1, read on the forward strand.
TTCTTGCCGCGTTCGAGCAGGGTCACGGGCTCGGTCATATCCAGCCAGGCCGGGGTGGCATGGCGACGGCCACGCGGGTCGTGGCCCATGTTCGGCGCACCGCCGAAGCCAGCCAGGCGCCCACGGGTCACGGTCGAAGAATGGCCATCGCCATCCACCTGCAGGGTGGCGCCGATAAACAGGTCGACCGCGTACTGCCCGGCCAGTTGGCACATCATGCGGTTGGAACGCATCGAGCCGTCGCGGCCGGTGAAGAACACGTCCGGGCGCTGGGCGATGTAGTTTTCCATGCCCAGCTCGGTACCGAAGCAGTGCACGCTCTCCACCCAGCCGGTCTCGATGGCCGGGATCAGCGTAGGGTGTGGGTTGAGCGTCCAGTTGCGGCAGATCTTGCCCTTCAACCCCAGCGATTCGCCGTAGGTGGGCAGGATCAGCTCGATGGCGGCGGTGTTGAAACCGATGCCATGGTTGAGCGACTGCACCTTGTGTTTTTCGTAGATGCCGCGAATCGCCATCATCGCCATCAGCACGTGCACCGGCTTGATATGGCGCGGGTCGCGGGTGAACAGCGGCTCGATATAGAAGGGCTTGTCCGCCACCACCACGAAGTCGACCCAGGAGGCGGGGATGTCCACACGCGGCAGCTCGTCGACGATCTCGTTGACCTGGAAGATCACGATGCCGTCGGAAAACGCGGTGGGCTCCACCAGCGCCGGGGTGTCCTCGGTACTCGGCCCGGTGTAGATATTGCCCTGGCGGTCGGCCTGGAAGCCGGCGACCAGGGCGACATTGGGGATCAGGTCCACCAGCAGGCGCGAATACAGCTCGATGTAGGTGTGGATGGCGCCGACTTCCATCTGCCCGTCTTCGAGCAGTTGGCCGATGCGCAGGCTCTGCGGCCCGGCGAAGGAGAAGTCGAGCTTACGGGCGATGCCACGCTCGAACAGATCGAGGTGCTCGGCGCGGCTGACGCTGGGCATGATCATGTGCAGGTCGTGCAGGCGACCGGGGTCGGCCTGAGCCAGCGAGCGGGAAAGGAAGTCCGCCTGCTTCTGGTTGTTGCCTTCGAGCACCACGCGGTCGCCGGGGGCGATCAGCGCTTCGAGTGCCGCGACTATCTGGTCGCTGGGCAGCACCACGCCATCGGCGAGCTTGCGCACCTGGTCGAGTCGCCGCGCCTTTTCCGCGCGCCGACGCGACCACTGCGGCGGTGGGGATATTGTTGTTGTCATCGATGACTCCACGAGTTCCGCTGTCGTGGAGGCACCTTAGGAGCATGACCGAATGGTCATCAATCAAGCAGGCGGCACAACCGTTACGCTCAGGGTAACGATGGCTCAGGCATGAGCATCGGCGGCACCATCCACTTCCGAACGGGAGGTCATCCTGGCCACTTCCAGCCGGTCCCGACCGCGCTGCTTGGCCTGGTACAGCAGCTTGTCCACGGCATTGAGGAAATCCAGCGGGCGGTCGTGGGCGCCCGGCACCAGGGTGCCGACACCGAGGCTGACGGTGAGCATGGGCGACACCGATGAACGCTCATGGGGAATGCGCTGCTGGCGCACCTGCTGCCGGCAGCGCTCGGCGATATGCCGTGCGGCGGCTTCGTCGGTCTCCGGCAGGATCAGCACGAACTCCTCGCCGCCGAAGCGCCCGACGAAGTCCCGCGGGCGACTGGCAGCGCGAGTCAGGGCCTGGGCCACGCTCTTCAGGCAGTCGTCGCCCTGGAGGTGGCCGTAATGGTCGTTGAACTGCTTGAAGTGGTCGATATCCAGCAGGATCAGTGACAGCGGCTGGCGGGTGCGCTGGGCGTTGGCCCATTCCGTGGCCAGCACCGTGTCGAACATGCGCCGGTTGGCCACCCCGGTCAGGCCGTCCTTGTAGGAGTATTCCTCCAACTGCTTCTGCAGGGTCAGCAGTTGCTCCTCGGTCTTCTTGCGCTCGCTGATGTCGAACATGAAGCCGATCAACGAGTCCACCTGCCCCTGCTCGTCGCGCACCACGTGCACCACGTCGCGAATCCAGACGTAATCGCCGGCAGCGGTCAGCGCGCGGTAGTCAGCCTCGTGGTCGACGCCGTTCTGCGACTGCGAGATGCACATTTCCACCACCTTCTCGCGGTCGTCCGGGTGCATGCGGGTCGCCCAATCCTCGGCGCTGACCCAACTGGCCTGCGACCAGCCCAGCAGACTTTCGATCTGTGGGCCGATGTAGGCGAAGGTCATGGTCTTCCAGTCGATCTTCCAGGGTATCGCCCGGGTCGACTCCAGCAGGGTCTTGTATACCGCCTGATCAGTTGCTTCGCTCATGCCATCACCTCCGACCGATCTGCGTTTGGTTATAACGCAAAAGCAGCAGATATCGATTAACAAAAAATCTACCAGTGATGAACGTTTCTTAGCGCCCCATCAACCATTCCGCTAAAACCGTGATGCAATTTGCACTCTTCGGAACCACCACGCTCTTCGCCTCTTCACATGGCGTCACGCCATCATGTAGATTCGCTGCCGGTTCAAATCGGCTTTGGCATCCTGCCAAGCCACTGCTTGGTGCAATGGAATGCAAATACCTGAAGCTCAGGGAAATGACGCTGCTCAATCCGTCGATAGCGGCCTCGCCTGCCTGGTCATGCTGGCCCGTTTCCACAACGTCGCCGCCTCGCCTGAACAACTCGCACATGAATTCGCCGAAGACGGCCGAGCATTCGATCGCGCCGAGCTGCTGCTGGCAGCGAAGAAGCTCGGTCTCAAGGCCAAGTCGGCGCGCAGTTCGCTCGAACGCCTCGCCCATCTGCCGTTACCGGCCATTGCTGTCGATAATGAGGGGCGCTTCTTTATCATCGCCCGCTTCGATGAGGCCAAGAGTCAGGTTCTGATTCACGATCCGCAGGCGCAGCGCCCGGAAGTCCTTTCGTTCGAGCAACTGCAGGCGCGCTGGGCGGGCGAGCTGATCCTGATCCGTTCCGAGGCCTCTCTGGCCGGCGAGCTGTCGCGCTTCGATTTCACCTGGTTCATCCCGGCCATCGTCAAGTACCGCAAACTGCTGGGCGAGGTGCTGTTGGTGTCCTTCGTGCTGCAGATTTTCGCGCTGCTGACGCCGCTGTTCTTTCAGGTGGTGATGGACAAGGTGTTGGTGCACCGCGGCCTGTCGACGCTGGATGTGATCGCCATTGGCCTGCTCGGCATCATGGTGTTCGAGACACTGCTGTCGGGGCTACGCACCTATGTGTTCGCCCATACGGCCAGCCGCATCGATGTGGAGTTGGGCTCGCGGCTGTTTCGCCATCTGGTAACGCTGCCACTGGCTTATTTTCAGGCGCGCCGGGTGGGGGATTCGGTGGCGCGGGTGCGCGAGCTGGAGAACATCCGCAGTTTTCTCACCGGTAACGCCATCACGCTGGTGCTCGATGTGCTGTTCTCTGTGGTGTTCATCGCGGTGATGTTCTACTACAGCGGCTGGCTGACGCTGGTGGTGATTCTGTCGCTGCCGCTGTATTTCCTGGTGTCTCTGTTGATCACACCGCTGCTGCGTGCCCGCCTCAACGAGAGCTTTTCCCGGGGCGCGGAGAATCAGGCCTTTCTGGTGGAGACGGTCAACGGCATCGATACGCTCAAGGCGATGGCGGTGGAGCCCCAGATCAATCGCAAGTGGGATAACCAGCTTGCTGGCTATGTGGCCGCCAGTTTCAAGACACAGAACCTGTCGATGCTGGCCAATGAAAGTGTCGGTTTCATCGGCAAGCTGGTCACCGTGTCCACGCTCTGGCTGGGCGCGCGCCTGGTGATCGACGGCGACCTGACCGTGGGCCAGTTGATCGCCTTCAATATGCTGGCCGGGCGGGTTTCGCAGCCGATCATGCGCCTGGCCCAACTGTGGACCAATTTCCAGCAGACGGGCGTGTCGGTGCAGCGCCTGGGCGACATTCTCAATACCCGCACGGAGCTGTCCCAGGCCACCCGCAGCGCCTTGCCGCCGCTCAAGGGGCAGATCGAGTTCGATCAGGTGCATTTCCGCTATCGCCCGGATGGTTCGGAAATCCTGCGCGGCATCAGCCTGCAGATTCAGGCCGGTGAGGTGATCGGTGTTGTGGGCCGCTCGGGCTCGGGCAAAAGCACGCTGACTCGGCTACTGCAGCGCCTCTATACCCCCGAGCGCGGGCGGGTACTGGTGGATGGCATGGATCTGGCGCTGGCCGATGTGTCGTCCCTGCGCCGGCAGATCGGCGTGGTGCTGCAGGACAATATGTTGTTCGCCCGCAGCATCCGCGAGAACATCGCCCTGACCGACCCGGGCGCACCTATCGAGCAGGTGATGCAGGCGGCGAAGATGGCCGGTGCTCATGAGTTCATCCTGGAGCTGCCGGAAGGCTACGACACCGTGGTGGGCGAGCATGGCGCCTCGCTGTCCGGCGGGCAGCGTCAACGTATCGCCATCGCCCGCGCGCTGATGGGCAACCCGCGCATCCTGATTTTCGACGAGGCCACCAGCGCCCTGGACTACGAGTCCGAGCGCATCATCCAGCAGAACATGCAGGCCATCTGCAAGGGCCGCACGGTCATCATCATCGCCCACCGCCTGAGCGCCGTGCGCGACGCCAACCGCATTCTGGTGATGGATCGCGGGCAAATCGTCGAGCAGGGCACGCATGCCGACCTGCTCACCCACCAGGCCGGCCACTACTCGCGCCTGCACCGCCTGCAGCAAGGCGGTGCAGCATGAGGGATACACAGAACGACACCCTCTCCCACTTGTGGGAGAGGGCTGGGGAGAGGGCAAGGCTTTTAGTAGGAGGCCAGGCATGAGCGCCAAGCGTGAGCTGATCAACCGCTACCGCCAGGCCTGGCGCCACTCCTGGCGCAACCGCAAAGCCATGGATGCGCCGCCCCGGCTGAATCACGAAGTGCACTTTCTGCCGGCTGCCCTGGCCCTGCAGGAAGCCCCCGTGCACCCCGCGCCACGGATCATCCAGTGGGCCATCATGGCTTTCGCCGTTATCGCGCTGCTCTGGGCCTGCCTGGGTGAGATCGACGTGGTCGCCACCGCCAGTGGCAAGATCGTTCCCAGTGGCAAGAGCAAGGTCATCCAGCCCAGCGAAGTAGCGGTGGTCAAGGCCATCCATGTCTACGACGGGCAGCACGTCAAAGCCGGCGAGTTGTTGGTCGAGCTGGACAGCCAGATCACCGGCGCGGACGTTCAACGGCTGAAGAGCGACCTGCTGGCGGCCCAGGTCGACAGCGCGCGGGCCGGTGCTCTGCTCGACGCCATCGAAGAAAACCGTGAACCGACCTCCCTGGCCAGCCGAATCGCGCAAGCCAGCGAAGCCCAACAACGCTCGGCTCAGACCTGGCTGCGAGGCCAATACCTGGAACTGCAGAGCACCCTGCAGCAAAGTGATGCCGAGATTGCCCAGCGCACGGCGGAGATCCAGGCCGCCCGCGCCTGGGTGGCCAAGCTGCAGGAGTCCCTACCCATCGCCCAGCAGTTGGCGGCGGACTACAAGCGCCTGCTGGACAAGGCCTATGTTGCCAAGCACGCCTACCTGGAAAAGGAGCAGCAACGCCTGGATCAGGAGCGCGAACTGGCCGTGCAACAGGCCCGCGTGCTGGAACTGCAAGCAGCCAAACAACAGGCCGAAAGCCGCCGCCAGAGCGTACTGGCGCAGACCCGTCGCGCCATGCTCGACCTGCTGCACGAGTCCGAACAGCGCGCCGCCGGCCTGCAACAGGAACTGAGCAAGGCCGAACAGCGCAACCGCCTGATGCACCTCACCGCGCCAGTGGACGGCACCGTCCAGCAACTGGCCATCCATACCGCTGGCGGCGTGGTCACCGAGGCACAACCGCTGATGGTTATCGTGCCGAGTAACCAGCCGGTGGAAGTCGAGGCCATGCTGGAGAACAAGGACATCGGCTTCGTGCATCCCGGCCAGGAGGTGGAGGTCAAGGTGGATACCTTCACCTTCACCAAGTACGGCGTGGTGCACGGCATCGTGCAGAGTATCTCCGACGACGCCATCGAGGACGAAAAACTGGGGCTGGTGTACAGCACGCGGATACAGCTCAAGGAAAACAGCATCGTAGTGGGCGATCAACAGGTGCCATTGTCGCCCGGCATGGCAATACGGGCCGAGGTGAAGACGGATAAGCGCAAGATAATCGATTACTTCCTCAGCCCGCTAAAGCAATATCAGAGCGAAAGTCTTTCTGAAAGATAGCAAAGTAAATTTAAACACCTCAAAGCCCCCTAAAAAGCAGGCAATAGCATCTCTAACGCCACCATGAAACCTTACAAGGTTACTAACCCTACATTTATCTATTGCGTAAACAGCAGCACATACCGCCCCACCAAATACGCGCCCCAAAATAGTTAATTTACAGAACAATCAACACAAGGAGGTTATTATGTCGCAACAAAATACAAACGCCGAGCCACATGTAGATTATCGCAACAAATACGCAACAGACTCTGTCACCAACGCCCTAAAGGCCGCCTATACCGCGTGGAAATCTGGGAGCGAACCATGGAGCCCTGACAATCAAGAGGGCGCCAGAGAAACAGCCGAAGAACTTCTAGGTGGGGAAGTTAACCTCAAACCTGTGTTTAACTCTATTAATGCACACAATCAGGCTCTTAGAGATGCTCTCGCATATGACAGACATATCAGCCCAGATGCTAATACCAATTTAAATTTAGCCAATCGCACCGCCTCCCCCATAGTTCTTGACCTTGACGGCGATGGTATAGAGACGTTCGGCGCAGAAGGTCGGGTATTGTTTGACCACGATGGCGATGGCGACAAGCATGGTTCTGGTTGGGTCGGGCCAGACGACGGTCTACTAGTTCTAGATCGCAATGGCAATGGAACCATCGACAGCGGCCTAGAACTGTTCGGCGAGAACACCCTGCTGGCCAATGGACAGAAAGCTCGTGACGGCTTTGAAGCCATGAAAGCTGTCGACGTAAATGGCGATGCTAAGCTAGATGCTAGCGATGACGTCTGGAGCGATCTGCGCATATGGAGGGATCTCAATGGCGACGGTATCAGCCAAGGCGGTGAGTTGTTCACCCTAGATGACCTGGGTATCAAAAGTATCAATACGGGGTCAGACGGCAAAAACCTGAATTTGGGTAATAACAATCACATCGATGGCTTCAGCACATTTGAATGGAAAGAGAACAGGGGTGGAGGTACCGGCGTCAGTGGCGATGTCTATTTTGAGGACAATCCATTTTATCGCAAGTTCGGTGACCGCATCGAGATTCCAACAGAGTTGGCTGACACCCCCAATATGTATGGCTCGGGTGCAGTACGTGATCTGCGCGAAGCTGCAGCAACAAGCAACAAACTAGAAAATGTTTTAGCCGAATACGCAGCTGCCGGCAGCCGCCAGGAACAAAAGGCACTAATGGATAAACTAATTAGTGCTTGGGCTGATAGCGCCGACTTCCGCACGTTCGACGAACGCATATCCGATCTAGCTGACGGCAAGATTTACGACCTTAAATTTTCTTACTCATGGGAAATTAATAGAGAGCACGCCCTCAGCTCGGGCTCAACCAGTGGCAGCGGAACTGGCAGCGGTTCTATAGCGTTAGGAGAAACCCAACACACCTCACCCCCAACTACCGAGCAGTTACGGAGAAAGGAACTGTTAGAGATGGTACGGGTGCTAGAGGTTTTCAATGGCCAGTACTTCTTTGACTTTAAGCCGACCAATGATGACGGCAAAGATGGGGAGATCGGCATCTCCTTCATAGCTGGATCTCAAGGTCGATCTGGTAGTGCGGGCGGCAACTCAGCTGAACTTGGCTCCACCTATTACCTTACAGAAAAAGATTTCTCCTTTGGGCCGAATCAAGAGAAGTACATCAGGGCCGCATACGAGGCGTTGGTAAATTCAGTATATGAAGGTCTGCTGCTCCAGACTCGCCTCAAGCCCTATCTTGATGAAGTGTCTATAGCACTGTCTGAAGAGGGCGCCACTGTAGACTTCAGCAGTGCACTGGGCAAGCTGGCGGAGGTTCATACAAAGAATCCCGTCAAAGGGGTTGTCGATCTTCTCGAGTTTGGATCGGCTGTCGCAGGTACCATTGGTTGGGCATCCAACGAAGTAGCTATCGCGGGGGAATGGGTACACCAACTGAATGCGGCACAAATCGAAGACCTCCAGAAACAGTTGGGTACTTCCAGCACAGTAATTATTGATTCAAGCGCGAATAGCGCACTGACCGGTGGCGACCATACAGATTTTCTTTTCGGCGAAGCGGGTAATGACACCCTGACCGGGAATGGCGGTTCAGACTTCCTAGATGGAGGTGCCAGCGATGATCGTCTTTATGGGAACGACGGCAATGACATGCTATTCGGTGGTGCCGGCACTGACCGCCTGTATGGCGGTAATGGCAATGATGTGCTTGATGGGGGCACTGGTAATGACACCCTCAGCGGCGACGCCGGTAGCGACACCTACCGTTTCAGCCGTGGCTGGGGCCAGGACACTATTTCCAACTACGACACCAGCACCAACAAGGTCGATGCCATTGTCTTCGCTGACGACATCACGCCCGATGACATCGTCATCACACGCTCCAGTACCAACCTGATCCTGTCGCTCAAGGACAGCACCGACAAGATCACCGTCAGCGGCTACTTCAGCAACGACGGCACCAGTGCCTATAAGCTCGAAGAGATCCGATTCGCCAATGGCACCACCTGGACAATCGATCAGGTCAAGGTCAAGGCCCTGCAGAGCAC